>VAZL01000737.1 GCA_005883445.1 Alphaproteobacteria bacterium
TGCCGAGCTCGCTCCGCACCGCGCGCCGTGCGGCAGCATCGGGTCGGAACTCGTCGATGTCGATGCCGTTGGCGACGACCTCCGCTCGCCGCGGCCGATAGCCCAGCGCCAAATGCGATTTGAGACCGGCGACAGAGTTGGCCGTCACCAGATCAGGCCATCCCGACAGCAGCGCGCAGGCTTTCACCACGACCCACAGCCCGATGCCGTAGCCGCGCCAATCCATCGCGCTGCAACGGATACTCCAAATGAGGCGCGTCTGTCTGCGCTGTCTCGACAGGACGAGCGCGACGAGCGCCGCGAGGTCGCCGTGATACATCCAGCCCTGCACGATATCGGGCCGGCTCTCGGCGATCAGCCTGGCAAGCGTGAACAAACCCGTCGCAATACCGCCAGCTTTGTCGAACCGCAGCTCGACGACCCTGACGTCCCCCGCGCGCAGCCGTTCCATATGGGCTTCGGCGGGCAGAAGGCTCACGATGGTAATGTCGTCGGCGACGCCGGGCTGAGCCGACGCAAGCCGGGCCAACATCGCCTCGGCACCGCCGCCTCGAAGACCCGCCGTAACGTAGAGTACCTTGCGCGGCCGCAGGGTCACGCCCACCTCTCGCGCCACGCCTGCAGCATCAGCACGGTCCACAGCGGATATTGCCAGTTGCGGGTGCCTTCGAGATGTTCCTGCCAGGCTTGGCGCACCGGCGCGACCCGCACGAATCCATCAGACGCAAGCCGCGCGGGTGCGAGCAGCGATTCCGCCCATTCCCGTAAAGGACCGCGCAGCCAGGCATCGATCGGCACCCCGAAACCCATCTTCGGCCGGTCGATCAGCGACCTCGGCACATAGCGATCGAGCACCCGGCGCAGCAACCATTTGCCGCGCCCGCCGCGCACCTTGAACGCGAGCGGCAGGCTCCACGAGTAAGCAACGACGCGGTGATCCAGCAGCGGCACCCGGCCCTCCAGCCCCACCGCCATCGTCGCCCGGTCGACCTTGGTCAAAATGTCCTCCGGAAGATAGCTGACCATGTCGAGGAATTGCATGCGCGGGACGAGATCGGGGAAATCGAGGGCGATGCTCGGGTCCCACAGCGGCCCGCGCGGCTCCAGGCCCGCGGCGGCGACCTCGTCGGGCCGCTCCCATTGGCTCACAAGGCGGCGGTAGATCGCATCGGGCTCCGGATTGTCAAGGAGCGTCGTGATCTTGTGCAGCTTGTCGCCGGGCAGGGCCGGCCGCCATGACGTCGGCACGAACGCAAACAACCGGTTCCAAGTTTGTGGCGCGAGCGAACGCAAGGCCGCCGCCGAAGCGCCGCGCAGCGGACGTGGCACGAGCTTCATCGCGCGCGCGACCCGCTCCGTCCAGAGGTAGCGGTTATAGCCGGCGAACAGCTCATCCCCGCCGTCGCCCGACAACGCCACGGTCACGTGCTTGCGGGTTAATTCGGAGACGAGGTAGGTCGGGATCTGCGAGGAATCGGCGAACGGCTCGTCGAACCAGTCCGCGAGGTGTGGAATGACGTCAAGCGCATGTCGCGGCTCGACATAAAATTCGGTGTGGTCGGTGCCGAGATGGGCGGCGACCTGCTTCGCACACTGGGCTTCATCATAGCCGCTTTCGTGAAAGCCGATGGAGAACGTCTTCACCGGCCGCGAGCTCTGCGCCTGCATCAGCGCGACCACCGTCGAAGAATCGATCCCCCCGGACAGGAATGCGCCGAGCGGCACGTCGGCAATCATCCGTAGACCGACGGAGTCGCGCAAAAGCGCGTCGAGGCGCTCGACGGCCTCGTTTGCATCCGGCGCGGGATCGTTGCGCCGCTGCCCGGCGACCGCGATCCCCCGCAGGTCCCAAAAACATTTCGGCACCGGCGCCATGCCTTCACGCAGCATCAGGATGTGGCCGGGAGCGAGTTTTTCGGCTTCGCGATAAATCGTGCGCGGCTGGGCGATGTAGGCGTGGCGGAGATAGCCGACGACTGCATCGTCGTCGATCGTCGGTCTCCAATCCGGTGCGGCACGAAACGCCTTAAGCTGCGAAGCAAAGATGACTCGCTGCGGCGTCGCCGCGTAGTAGAGCGGCTTGATGCCGAGGCGGTCGCGCGCCAGCGTCAAGCTGCGCGTCTTGCGGTCCCACAGCGCGAACGCAAACATGCCGACCGCGCGCTCGATCGCAGCCTCGACGCCCCATAAAGCGCAGGCTTCGAGCAGAACTTCGGTGTCGGACTCGCTGCGCATCGAGCGGCCGGCCGCCTGCAGCTCGCGGCGGATATCGCGGTAATTCGGCTGCGCCCCGCCGGGACTGAGATCGATGATGGCGAGCCTGCGCTGGCCGAGCGCCGCGCCGCTTTCAGCTTCGACCCAGACGGCGCCCGCGTCCGGCCCACGATGCCGCACGGTCTCGATCATGGCTTCGCCGATCGAGCGCAGCGCGTCGGCCGATGTCGCTGCGCGCCAATCGATCATGCCGGCAATGCCGCACATCGCGCTTCCTCGGACAGGGAGGGAAATTTCACCTTTTAGATCTTCCGCCTTTTCGCTCAAGCCCTCATGGGCTGCTTAATCGAGGAGAGGTGCTTGCGGCGGCCGATCGTCCTCGACCTAGCACCCAACTCCTCGCTTAATGTCTAACGTCGCGCGATTATGATCAAGTGACCGGCAAATGGCCGAAATGGTCCATGATCGGAAAGCCACGTCTCGTGCGCCATCGTGAGCCTCGACGCAGCGGCGCCAAGACGCGGAGAAAGCTTATGAAGGACGCGCAGCGGGGCGAACATGGCGCCCTGGGCCTTGACCTGCGAAAATCCCGCAGCCCTCAGTTTGTCGCACAAGGACGATGGCGTTTCGAATTCGACATGGTAGCGCCGCGGAGCTCCGGTCACGCGCCGCGCGAGCATGCGAAGCTGCGAAAGCTGGCGGAAGCCGTCCAGCGCCCACTTGTTGACGTAGGTGCCGAAGTAAATCCCGCCCGGTTTGAGAACCCGGACGATCTCCCGGTGACCCTGTGCATTATCGCGCGTATCGAGATACCTAAAAACCTCGATCGCGTAGACGAAATCGATCGAAGAGTCGGGCGTCGGCAATTGCAGCACCGAGCCGTCGGAAACAAGATCGGCTGGTACATTTTTTGCGGCCAGGCGACGCATCTCGGCACTCGGTTCGATGCCGGTTACTTCGAAACCTTGATCAAGCAGGCGAGCCATATGGGCGCCTACCCCGCATCCAATATCGAGGCACGTCGCCCCGTGCGGCAGTTGCGATACGCAGCGCACCCACGCGCGATCGATGAAATGGCGCCCATATCGGAAGGGAGAGTCGAAGATATTGTCGCCGCGATACTCGGCAAAAAATCCGTCTGCAGTTTCATCGTGGACTTCGACGGCCCTGCGGCGTGACCACTTCTCGTCGGAATTCATGTCCACGGAGGTTGATCGTCTGCCATTTGTCATATTGCTCGATAAGCAGCCGCCGCGAATTTGGCAACCTATCCCTCGTTCGCGCGCAGCACTTCCGGCCGAGGGTAGCAAATTGCCGTGTCGGCCGTGACAGAAATTGGAGGGCATGGAGCCCAATGCGGCGGCCGAATCTCTCGTTCAGCCGTCGGCACCGCTACTCTGTCCGTGGGCATGAAGAACGTCGTCGGCCAGCGCCGCCATCGTCATCGACCGCATCCCGTAGCGCTCATGCAAGGCGCGGAAGCAATCGAGGATGGCGCGCAGAAACGCCAAGTTGCCCTGTAAATCGACGCCGAAATTGTGCGGGTGCCACCATAAATGAAAAAGCTTTCGGCGACGGGCCGCCGTTTCCATGGCCGAGGTGATCCGCTGCAGGCGCAGGCGCTCCAACACGGCACTGTTTCCAACTGGTCGCAGAAAGCGGCTGGCGGGAATATCGACCATACCATCGACAAGCGCCGGCTCGTGATCGTGTGGACCGCCGATGGGGAGATAACTGTCAGCCAAGCGGCATGCGCGCACGAGA
>VAZL01000738.1 GCA_005883445.1 Alphaproteobacteria bacterium
GATCTCATCAAACAGGGCGCGACGCTGGTGACGGATGCCGCCGACGTGATCGCGGTGCTGGGTCCGATCCTGGGCAAGCCGGTTGAATTTCGGGCCGAGGAGCCGGAAGCGCCCGCGCCGGGCGCCGAGCCGGACGCCGGCGAGCGCGCGCGCATCGTCGAATTGCTCGGACCGACGCCGGTGCCGATCGACGATCTCGTTCGATTGTCCGGAAGTTCGCCCGCGATCGTGCGCGTCGTTCTGCTCGAACTCGAACTGGCGGGACGGCTGGAGCGCCACGGCGGCGCCCTGGTGTCGCTGCTGTAAGCGAAAGCCGACGACGAAATTTCAGCGCCTGAGGGCCCCGCAGAGTAGAGCGGCAGCTTGGTTCAACTCAGAAGTCGCCATAAGGCTTGCGGTCTTCGTCGATCCTGACCGGCACCACGCCGGGCGCAAGTCCCATGGCCCGCAGCGATGCCATCATGCCGATGTACCAGATGATCCACATAGCCCAATCCCCCCGGATCAACCCACGCGCTGTGGGTTCGAAGCTGGAACTGTGGGCGCCGAGGGCGGTGGAATTGGGACTCCTGCGATCGGTCTAGATGGAAATCCTTCAAGTGTGACTTTCCAGCAACTCCCGCGGCGCGACGATCGCGCGCGCTCTGCCGGGCCTCGAAGATCGTTAATCGTGTGACCCAGGGTCGTCGCCCTCTCCTGATCCATATTCTCGTTGTCTGCCCCCAAGCTGTTTATCCGGCTTTAGAAAACTTCCGCCGGAGCCAGGGGCTTTGGGCTCCGCCAAGCTGCTGTCTTCGGCCTTCGCGCGACGCCGAACACGACCCCTTGGTTTGACAGGAAGGGTTGACATCCCCATCTTTCGCCGCGACAAGGGCGCCCGATTCCGTCCTGCCGGCGCCCTGCGTCTTTCTCTAACTTATTGGAATTGCATGAACATCGTAGTTGTCGAGTCTCCGGCCAAGGCGAAAACGATCAATCGCTACCTTGGCTCCGGCTACGAGGTATTGGCCTCGTTCGGGCATGTGCGCGACCTCCCGGCCAAAGACGGCTCGGTCGACCCCGAGCACAATTTCCGCATGATCTGGGAGGTCGACGACAAGTCCCAAAAGCGCCTCAACGACATTGCCCGCGCCCTGAAAGGGGCCAACAAGCTGATCCTCGCCACCGACCCCGATCGCGAGGGCGAGGCGATTTCCTGGCACGTGCTCGAAGCGTTGAAGGAGAAGCACGCGCTCAAGACGCACGCGGTCGAGCGGGTGGTGTTCAACGCCATCACCAAGCAGGCGGTGCTCGACGCGATGAAGCATCCGCGCAAGATCGATGGCGCCCTGGTCGACGCCTATCTCGCCCGCCGCGCGCTCGACTACCTCGTGGGGTTCACGCTCTCGCCGGTGCTGTGGCGCAAGCTCCCCGGCGCGCGCTCGGCCGGCCGGGTGCAGTCGGTGGCGTTGCGGCTCGTCTGCGACCGCGAGCTCGAGATCGAGAAATTCGTCCCGCGCGAATACTGGTCGTTGGTGGCGACGCTGGCGACGCCGCGGGGAGAGGAATTCGAGGCGCGCCTCGTCGGCGCCGACGGCCAGAAAATCCAGCGGCTCGACATCGGCACCCCCGCCGAGGCCGAGGCGTTCAAGGCGGCATTGGAGAGCGCCGCGTTCACGGTGGCGAACGTCGAGGCCAAGCCCGCCAAGCGCAATCCGCCGGCGCCCTTCACCACCTCGACGCTGCAGCAGGAAGCAAGCCGCAAGCTCGGCTTTGCGCCCGCGCACACCATGCGCGTTGCGCAGCGGCTCTACGAAGGCGTCGAGGTCGACGGCGAGACCATCGGCCTCATTACCTATATGCGCACCGACGGCGTCGACGTCGCGGAAGAGGCGCTTGCCGCCGCCCGCCGCCTGATCGGCGCCGACTACGGCAAGAGCTACGTGCCGCCGTCGGCGCGCCAGTACCAGACCAAGACAAAAAACGCGCAAGAGGCGCACGAGGCGATCCGGCCGACCGATGTCGCGCGCCGCCCGCGCGAGATGAAATCGTTCCTCGATCAGCCAGATGGAATCCGCCGAGCTCGAGCGCACCACCGCGGATATCACCGCCAACGCCGCAGGGCGCGGCATCGATCTGCGCGCGACCGGGACGGTGGTGAAGTTCGACGGCTTTCTGACGCTCTATCAGGAGGGCGAGGACGACATCGTGGCCGACGAGGAGGGCCGCCGTCTCCCCGAGATGAGCGCCGGAGAGCGCCTCGCCAAGCGCAAGATCGACGCCAGCCAGCATTTCACCGAGCCGCCGCCGCGCTACTCGGAAGCATCGCTGGTCAAGCGCATGGAGGAGCTCGGCATCGGCCGGCCCTCGACCTACGCCTCGATCCTGCAGGTACTCAGGGACCGCGGCTACGTGCGCATCGAGAAGAAGCGGCTCCTTCCCGAGGACAAGGGGCGGGTGCTGACCGCGTTCCTCGAAAGCTTCTTCGCCCGTTACGTGGAATACGATTTCACCGCCGGCCTCGAGGAGCAGCTCGACCGCATCTCCAACAACGAGATGGCTTGGCGCGACCTGCTGCGGGATTTCTGGCGTGAGTTCACCGCCGCCGTGGGCGACATCAAGGAGCTGCGCGTCGCCCAGGTCATCGACGCGCTCGACGAGATGCTGGCGCCGCATCTGTTTCCGCCGCGCGCGGACGGCGCCGACCCACGCAAATGCCCCAGTTGCGAAACCGGCCGGCTCTCGCTCAAGCTCGGCAAGTTCGGCGGTTTCATCGGCTGCACCAATTATCCCGAATGCCGCTATACGCGCCAGTTCGCGCCCGGCAACGGCGCCAACGGCGGGCCCGACGGCGGCATGAAGAAGCTCGGCGAGGACCCGGCGAGCGGCCTCGAAGTGACGGTGCGCTCGGGCCGCTTCGGGCCCTACATCCAGCTCGGGGAAGCGACCGAGGGCGGGAAGCCCAAGCGCGCCAGCCTGCCGAAAGGCCTCTCCACCGACGACGTCGATCTCGACCGCGCGCTCGGGCTGCTTTCACTCCCGCGCGAGATCGGCAAGCATCCCGACGACGGCGAGCCGATCATTGCCGGCGTCGGCCGCTTCGGGCCCTACGTGCAGCACGGCAAGACCTACGCCAATCTGACGACGGGCGACGACGTGCTCACCGTCGGGCTCAACCGCGCCGTGACGCTGATCGAAGAGAAGCGCGCCAAGCGGGCGCAAAAGGGGGGCCGCCGCGGCGCCGATCCCGGCCGCGCGCTCGGCGATCATCCCGACAAGGGCGGTCCCATCGTGGTGAAGAACGGACGTTACGGGCCCTATGCCAACCACGACGGCGTCAACGCCACGCTGCCGTCCCACCTGACCCCGGAGACGATCACGCTGGAGGAGGCGGTCGGCCTTATCGAGGCAAGAAGCGCGCGCGGCGGCAAGAAGCCCGCCGCCAAGCCACGCGCTGCCGCGCCCAAAGCAGCGTCAAAACCGAAGGCCGCCGCCAAGCCGAAGCCGCCCGCGCGATTGCGCCCGGGGCGTTAATGCGAGCCGTCATCTTTCAGCAAACGATTTTGCCCAGCCTACGAATCCAATGCCTCGAACGTCCGACTGGCGAAAGCCGTCGGCCATGCCCATATTCCAACTCATAAGCGAGTCTTGCTCGCGGATTTTATTTTCGTGACACCTGCCCATACCAAACCTTCCCTTCCCTCCAAAGACGACCTCCTCGTCTTCATCGGCCAGCAGTCCGGCAAGATCGGCACCCGCGAGATCGCGCGCGCGTTCGGCCTGAAGAACGCCGATCGCGCCACGCTCAAGCGCATGCTGCGCGAACTCGCCGACGAAGGCCGCATCGAGCGCCGCCGCAAGAAGCTGCATCATCCGGGCACCTTGCCCCCCGTCGTGCTCGCCGACATCACCGCGCGCGATGCCGACGGGGAGCTGATCGCGCTGCCGACGGAGTGGGACGAGGCCGAGCACGGCCCCGCTCCCAGGATCCGCGTGCGCATTGCGCGCCACGCGCGGCCGAGCGAGGTCGCCGGCGTCGGCGACCGTGTCTTGCTGCGGGTCGAGGAGAGCGGCGAAAAGGACGATCCGATCCGCCACAGCGGGCGCGTCATCAAGCTCATCGACCGCGCCCGGCAGCGCGTTCTCGGCATTTACCGCGCGGCGCCCGGCGGCGGCGGGCGGCTCGCGCCGATCGACAAGAAACAGCTCGGCCAGGAGCTTTCGATTCCAGCGGGCGCCGGCGCAAACGCCCGCGATGGCGACCTGGTCGCGGTCGAGGTGGCGTCGCGCCGAAGCGGCTACGGGCTCGCCAGCGCGCGCGTGACGGAAAAGCTCGGCTCGCTCGCAACCGAACGCGCGGTCAGCCTGATCGCCATCCATGCCCATTCGATCCCGCACGTGTTTCCGGCCGCTGTGACGGCGGAAGCGAACGCCGGCAAGCCGGCGCGGCTTGCCGGCCGCGAGGATTGGCGCGCGCTGGCGCTCGTCACCATCGATCCGGCCGACGCCAAGGACCACGACGACGCCGTATACGCCGCACGCGATGACGATCCCGCCAACGCCGGCGGCTTCGTGATCAGCGTCGCCATCGCCGACGTCGCCCACTACGTGCGGCCGGGCTCCGCGCTCGACCGCGAGGCGCTTCTGCGCGGCAATTCGGTCTATTTCCCCGACCGGGTCGTGCCGATGCTGCCGGAGCGCATCTCCAACGATCTATGCTCGCTCAGGCCCGGCGAGGATCGCGCCGCGTTGGCGGTGCGCCTGGTCGTCGGCGCCGACGGCCGCAAGCGCTCCCACAGCTTCCATCGCGTGCTCATGCGCTCGGCGGCGAGGCTCAATTATGCGCAGGCGCAGGCCGCGGTTGACGGTTGGCCCGATGAAACCACCGGGCCGCTGCTGGCGTCCGTTCTCGAGCCGCTCTACTGCGCCTATCGCGCGGTCAAGCGCGCCCGCGACGCGCGCGCACCGCTCGATCTCGACCTTCCCGAACGCAAGATCGTTCTCACCGCCCACAATACCGTCGATCGCGTGATGACGCCGGAGCGCCTCGACGCGCACCGGCTGATCGAGGAATTCATGATCCTCGCCAATGTGGCGGCCGCGGAGACGCTGGAGCGCGCGCGCATGCCGCTGATCTATCGCGTGCACGACGAGCCCGATCCCGAGCGCGTGAACGCGCTGCGCGAGTTCCTGCAAAGCCTCGACATCTCGCTGCCCAAGGCCGGTGCGCTGCGGGCCGAGCAATTCAACCGCATTCTCGCGCGGGTGAAGGGGCGCGACGTGGAGAAGCTCGTCAACGAGGTGGTGCTGCGCACGCAGGCGCAGGCCGAATATGCCGCCGAGAACTACGGGCATTTCGGCCTCAACCTGCGCCGCTACGCCCATTTCACCTCGCCCATCCGCCGTTACGCCGACCTCATCGTCCACCGCGGCCTCATCCGCGCCTTGCAGTTCGGCGACGGCGGACTGCCGCCGGAGCAGGACGTCGCCGCGCTCGGCGAGATCGGCGCACAAATCTCGGCCGCCGAGCGCCGCGCCATGAAAGCGGAACGCGAGACGTTCGACCGCCTGCTCGCCCATTTCCTCGCCGACCGCATCGGTGCGACCTTCGAGGGCCACATCTCGGGCGCCACCCGCGCCGGCCTGTTCGTCAAGCTCGACGACACCGGCGCCGACGGCTTCATCCCGGCGCGCACCATCGGCGCCGATTATTTCCGTTACCACGAGGACCGCCATGCCCTGATCGGCGCTCGCAGCGGCGAGACGCACCGCCTCGGCGATCGCGTCACGGTGCGACTCGTCGAGGCCGCGCCGGTCGCGGGCGCGCTGCGATTC
>VAZL01000739.1 GCA_005883445.1 Alphaproteobacteria bacterium
CGCCAAGACCTTGGCGAGGCCGGCTTCGACTGGGCCGCGCACCGCGCCCCAGCCGGCAAACGTGAGCTGAATGTGCCCGCCGACAAGGTCGTTCACGGCCGGTCCGACCCCGCGATAGGGCACGTGCAGGATGTCGACTCCGGCCAATCGCTTGAACATTTCGCCCGCAAGATGCGGCGCCGTTCCCGGCCCCCCGGATCCGTAGCTCAGCTTGCCCGGGCTTTGCTTGGCGAGCGCAATCAGCTCCCGCAAGTCGTCGGCCGCGACCTTGGCGTTGGCGACGACCAGAATGGGCGAGCTCGTGACCGGCGCAACCGGCACGAGATCGTTCAACGGATCGAACGTCAGGTCCGCGTATATGTGCGGATTGATCGCGACGTTGCCGAGTTGAATGAGTCCGATCGTGTAGCCGTCCGGCGGGGCTTTCGCGATCGCCTCCGCGCCAAGATTGCCGCCGCCGCCGGGGCGATTTTCAATCACGATACTCTGCCCCAAGGCTTTGCCGACATGCTCGGCGGTGACGCGCGCGGCGACGTCCATGAGCCCGCCGGCAGCCGTCACGACGAGGAGACGGATGGGTCGTGTCGGATAGTCTTGCGCCAAGGCGGCGGTCGGCGCGCCGAACGTCCCAGCCGCCGCGACCGCGGCGACGGCGCATCCATAACGCAGCCAACCCACGCTCACTCTTCCGGGCAAAGGCACGATCTCGACCACGCATCACTTCGGCAGAACGCGATCGGCCGGAAGCTCTCGCGGTTTCGGCCCCGGACCGAACTCCGGGATCGTCGCGAGCTCGAGCCCACCGGGGCGTTGCGTGCCCTCCGTTGCGCCGCGGCTACTTGCTGCCGATGACGGCGTAGCCCTGGATTTCGACCTTGGCCTCGGGGATGGCCAAGGCGGTGACGGTGATGAGGGCGCTGCCGGGGAAATTGTCGCCCAATATTTCGCGCCGAAGCTGGGTGAGGCGGTCGCCGTAGCGCACGTCGGTGATGAACACCGTCATCTGCACCATGTCGCTGAGCTTGCCGCCGGCCTTTTCCAGCGTGGCATTGAGGAGCTTGAAGATCTGCCGCACCTGTCCGTCGAGATCGCCGGCGAGCGACTTGCCGGAGTCGTCGACGACCGCGAGCTGCCCAGCCAGCCACACGATCTTGCCGCCCTCGGTGATCACCGCCTGCGAGTAGCCGCGCGTCTGCGGACGCTCGCCCTTGAGGAACTCCTTGGCGTGGAGCGGAGCCGCGAAGCCAGCGAGCAGCGCCGCCGCGATGAGGCCGATGAAAGCGCGAGAGGATGCCGTCGAAACCATGTTCATCTCCCTGATTTGCGCGGGCTTTGCCGCGGATATCACTGAATGCGTCGAGCTCATTTGCCGATGCGGTCGGGGCCTTGCGCCAACGTGTCCAAACGATAGAGACCTTCGCGCGCGGTGATGTAGAGCACGCGCTTGTCCGGTCCGGCAAAGCCTGCATTGGCCGGCTGCCGCGCCACTTTGATCGTGCCGAGATACTTGCCCGCAGCGTCGAATACCTGACCGCCGGTGACGGTCGTGATGTAGACCCGACCCTCGCGATCGAGCGCCATGCCGTCGGCGACGCTCTCCTTGCCTTCGGGGATGTCGCGCAGTTGCGCGAAGGCGCGCTTGTTCTTCACGCTGCCATCGGGCTCGACGTCATAGGCGTAGACGGTCGGGTTCAGCGTATCGTCGACGATGAGGGTCTTGCCGTCGCGGGTCAGCGTGAGCCCGTTGGGTCTGGCGATCTTGTCGTCGATCACGATCGGCTGCTTGGCGCCGGGCGGCAGGTAATAGACGTAGGCGGTGCGGCCGGGCACCACCGGTCGCGGGCCGGGATCGGTGAAGTAGATGCCGCCCTTGGCATCGAGGATGAGATCGTTCGGCGCCAGGAACGGCTTGCCTTCGCTGCCCTCGGTGACGGTCGTGACGGTGCCGTCGCGGCTGCGTTTGCTGATCCGTTTGCCGTCGCCTTCCGCCGCCAGCAAATCTCCCTCGCGCGTCACCGCGAGGCCGTTGGCGCCGTTGGTTTGCTCGCGAACGAGACTGATCTCCCCGTTGGTATCGAGGCGGTAGATGCGATTGGGACGGATATCGGAGAAATAA
>VAZL01000740.1:0-2838 GCA_005883445.1 Alphaproteobacteria bacterium
AGGTCGAGCTGGGTGTCGAGATCGTTGGCCCAGGCCTCATCGAGGGCGCGCTTGATCAAGGCAAGCGCCACCGTCGGCGCCGCGGTGAAATGGACGCAGAGCTGGTGGGCTTGTGCCATCAGCTCGAGGTCGTCGAGCGTTTTCCAAATGAGGCCCCAGGCTTCGGCCTTGTCCGCGGGGAGCGGCTCGGCGGTAAGCGCAAGCCCGCGCGCGCGGGCGGGACCGACCAGCCGCGGCAGGAACCACGTGCCCCCGCAATCGGGGATGAGGCCGATCTTGGCAAAGGCCTGCACGAAGGTCGCCGAGCGCGCCGCCAGCACGATGTCGCAGGCGAGCGCGATGTTTGCGCCGGCACCGGCGGCGACGCCGTTGACGGCGGCGACGACGGGGAACGGCAACGCGCGCAGCTTGCGCACCAGCGGATTGTAATAGGCCTCCAGTGCGCCGCCCAGCACCGGCGTCTCGCCCGCCTGGGAGAGCCGGTCGTTGAGATCCTGGCCGGCGCAGAAACCGCGTCCGGTGCCGGTGAGAAGGAGCGCCCGGCAGTCGCGGTCGGCCTCGGCGGCGGCCGGTTCAGCGTGATGACGCGATAGCCCGCGCGCCGCTCGACCAGGACAGGTGCTTCTTCCATGGGCGCCTCCTCGTGAACTTCGACGGCCGCGATTGGGCCGCGCCATGGTAGCGCGGCTCACCGGCGAAATCGCCTGCCGACCGCGGTGCCCCCGCCCACGATGCGTGGCCTAGTCGTTGGTCGTCCGCGACCTTTTGGCGGAGCGCGCGGTCATGGCCCATTGCATCTTGGACCGAAGGTGATAAGAGAAATCGCACGCGACGGCCGAAAAGCACATCTGGGAGGATCGCAAATGACCCGCACGCCGCCAACCAAGACCGTCACCCGACGCAGCTTCGCCGCCGGCGCGGGCGCCGCCGGATTGCTTGCTGCGACCGCGCCGCTCGACTTCGCTCGCGCCCAAAGTGGGCCGCTGAAGGTCGGCGTTCTGCTGCCGCGCTCGGGAGCGCAAGCCGGCATCGGGCAGGATTGCCAGCGCGGGGTTGAGCTTGCGCCCGCGATCGTCAAGGAGCTCGGCCTGCCCGAGCTCGCGATCGTGAACGCCGATACCGAGACCAACGTGGAAGTGGCGCGGGCGCGGGCTGAAAAACTGATTAACGACGGCGCGCAGCTGCTGGTCGGCGCCTTCGATTCCGGTCAGACCTCGGCGATCGCGCAAGTCGCCGAGCAGAAGGGCATTCCCTTCGTGATCAACATCGCCGCGGCGCCTCCGATCACCGAGCAAGGCTACAAATTCGTTTTTCGAAATTTTCCCACCGCACCGATGATCCTCAGCGACGCCTTCACCAATCAGAAGGAATTGTTCGACGCGACCGGAGTGGCGCCGAAATCGGTGGTTTTCATGCATGCCAACGACACCTTCGGCACCTCGATGCAGCAAGGCATCAGCGCCGTCATGCCGCGCTTCAACATGCCTTACAAAATCGTCGAGCAGATCGCCTACGATCCGACGGCGCGCGACCTCTCGGTCGAAGTGGCCAAGGCCAAGGCGACGGGCGCGGAGGCGCTGCTCATGGTCAGCCGGCTCAACGACGCAATCCTGATCACCCGCGAACTGGTCAAGCAGCGCTGGTCGCCGATGGCGGTGCTCAGCATGGGGCCGGGCTGGTACGAGGACCAATATCTCAAGACCTTGGGCAAGCTCTCCGACGGCCCGATGAGCTTCGTGCCGTGGTACGACCCGCACAAGAAACTCGCCCAGCAGCTCGAAGCCGCCCTCGCCAAGGCCTATCCGGGCATCAATCTCAACACCAATCATGTCTTTACCTTCGAGGCGCTGCTGGTCGCGGCGGACGCCTACAAGCGGGCGCGCTCGAGCGACCCGAAGGCGCTCGCGGACGCGATCCGCACCACCAACATCACCGACAATGTGAGCATTGGTCCCGGCATCCAGTTCAACGACAAGGGTCAGAACGACAAGCTCAAGAACGCCGCGATTCAGAACCGCGGCGGCAAGCTCCTCACGATCGCGCCAAAGACCGCGTCGAACGCCAAGCCCGAATTGCCGATGAGCCCGTATGACCGGCGCGGCTGAGACGCTCGCTCGCTGATCCTGCGCCGGCCGCGGCAGCGGGGCGGAGCCTTGCCGTAAGGGCTTTTAACGCCCGTCTTCGCGGGCTATGGGACGGGCGTGGGACGCCCTTAGGGCAGGACCGATCGGTGGCCGCAGAGATCTATTTCAACGTCGCGGTCAGCGGTCTTTTGACCGGCCTCGTCTACGGCCTGATGGCGGTCGGCCTCTCGGTCATCTTCGGGGTCGTGCGCGTCGTCAATTTCGCCCATGGCGAGATGATGACCATCGCCATGTACCTCGCCATCGTGCTGTTCAGCGGTCTCGGGCTCGACCCATTGGTGATGGTCGTTCCGCTGGCGGGCGTGCTGTTCGCGCTCGGCTATGCAATGCAGGCCGGCATCATCAATCCGTTCATCACCCGGCCCGAGTATAGCCAGTTCATCTTGCTGGTCGCGGTCGCGATCATCATCACCAACGTTCTGCTGATCGTGTTCGGACCCGATGCCCGCAACGTCCAGACGTCCTATTCGTTCGACAGCTTCCTGGTCGGACCGCTGATCATCGACGCGACCAAAGTATATGCCGGTGCGGCGACGGTCGTGATCACCGCCGCGCTATTCGGCTTTTTTCGCTTTGTGCCGCTCGGCAAGGCGATCCGTGCTTGTGCCGACAACTATACCGGCGCGCTGGTGGTGGGGCTCGACGTCAAGCGCCTCTATGCGCTCACGTTCGGTCTCGGCGCCGCTTGTGTGGG
>VAZL01000740.1:2843-3488 GCA_005883445.1 Alphaproteobacteria bacterium
TGACGCTGCTCGCCTTCATCATCGTCATCACCGGGGGGCTCGGCTCGATGCCGGGCGCGCTCCTCGGCGGCGTGCTCATCGGGCTCACCGAGGCGATGGCCGGCCTGTTCTTCACGCCCTCGGCCAAGAGCATGTTCTCCTTCGGCCTGCTCGTGCTGGTGCTGCTGTTCCGGCCGCAGGGCATCTTGGGCAAGAGGCTGTCATGATCGCCCGGCTGTTCGAGGGCGTTCCGCGCCGTGGCGTTGCGCTGTTGTCGGTGTTGCTCGTCGTGCTGTTGGCGGCGCCCTGGATGGCCAACGACTATCTGCTCACCGTCCTCATCATCATCCTCTACTCCGCCTATACCGGCCAGGCGTGGAACGTGATGATGGGCTTTGCCGGCCAACTCTCTCTCGGCCACGCCATCTATGTCGGGCTCGGCGGCTACGCGGCCGCGGCGCTCTATGTCCATTTCGGCCTCGGGCCCTGGATCGGATTGGCTGCGGCGATCGCGATCGCGGTGGCATGCGGTGCCCTCATCGGCTTCCTCGCCTTCCGCTTCGGCGTGGGCGGCGTCTATTTCGCAATCCTCACCATCGCCTTCGCCGAGTTCGCGCGCATCGGCTTCGATCACTTCGGATGGGTCGGCGGGTCGAGCGGCTTCTT
>VAZL01000741.1 GCA_005883445.1 Alphaproteobacteria bacterium
GTTCACTCATGAGTCGCGATGGTGAGAGCGGCTCAACAACGTTCGGATCGATGGCAGCACAGTGGGCTGACACCCGATGTCCGGCGGGCGCTTCCCTCGAACGCGGCTTGTAAGCGCCTGATGACGGTATTCACTCTCTTGGTTGTTTGGTCTTCGTGACCGGAAGATGCGAGACGTCGTCAGGGATGACGGCTTACAAAAAAATGCCTCCAGCACGCGGTCTTCCCTGTTGTCGATCTTGTGCGGACCGTCGAAGCTGTAATCGCTTCCCAATCCTTTCACCGTGGCCGCCGACGCGAGCACGCGGTTCGGCTGACTCGCCGCCTCCATGCGCGCGGCAATGCTGACGGTATCGCTCCAGACGTCGTAGGCGAACTTGCGCGTGCCGATCATCAGAACCGGCGGTGCAAGCAAGGCTCACGCTCCGTGCCCCTTCTGGTCGTCATTCCGAGGACTGTGATTGCTCCCCTACTTCGTACAGTGCCGCTGCCTTTGCCGCCTCAAATGTGTCGGCCGTCCCGCTGGCGATAATATCGTTGCGACTGCTATTCGCCTTAGGCCCGCGGCGAACCTCCCATGTCGGAACGCCCTCCGACGTGAATACCAACAACATGCACTCCCCGACATCGGAATAAATGGCGGGGCTAGGCCACAGGGCAGGCAGTAGTTTCCATTCGATGTGGGCCATGTGTTTCGCCGCTATATGGATCACACTCCGAACAGGGCAAAATATACCACATCACGGCATAGCCATGTATGAAGTCGATCAAGTTCAGAAACGGCGGGATACCATGGCTTTCGTGGGGACCACGAGCATTGTAAAAATTGCGCCACGATCGATGATCCGAACTTCGACGTTCTATCCATCAAGGCTATTTCGATGACTGATCCCGCGCGCTTGAACTCGGTTCCAAAAAAGATGCTGTCTGTCTACGAGAAGATCGTCGGCTTGACTGACGACGTTTGTGACAAGCACCTCAACTCCGAATACCGGGACTTGGCACGCGCGATGACCAGGGTGCTGTGCAGGAAGCGCCCGAGCCCACTCACTTCTGGGCAACCGCGCACGTGGGCCTGCGGTATCGTTTACGTTCTTGGGAGGATCAACTTTCTCGGCGACAAATCGATTACTCCATGCATGACGACGGCGGATCTGTGTGCCGCATTCGAAGTCGGCGAGAGCACCGTCCACGCAAAGTCGCGTGTGATCGAAGAGACGCTCGGGACCCGGCCGCTCGATCCGCGGTGGACGCTTCCTAGCTTCGCCGAAAAGAATCCGCTTGTGTGGATGGCAGAGGTGAATGGTCTGCTGGTCGATTTGCGGCACATGCCCCGCGAAGTCCAGGAAATTGCATTCGCAAAGGGATTAATTCCCTATATCCCAGCCGATCGGAAAGACCGGTCGTAAGCGCAGCGATCGCTAAGAGAGCAATATGATGGAAGATCGGTTCCTTAAGCGCCTGCGCAAGAAGGCCCGAAAGGGACTGCGGGGTTGGCCAATTGCGACGATTGCGTTCTATGGTCCGAACCTGAGCCAAGCAACAAAGGTCGCTGTTGGCATCGTGCCATCCGAGAATGCAGAGGTGGAAGAGTTGCGCGACTGGAAAGTGGATTGTGGTGACATCCGTGCCGACCCAGGCATCGCCCGGGAGATATTGGAATTTATCGAGAAGCATCGAGTGCTATCGGTCGCGATGACCGACGGCGTAATTGGCTGCCCTCACAAGAAGGAATCGACTACGAAGGCGAATGGTGCCCGGTTTGCGAGTTTTGGCACGGACAAAATCGCTTTACCGGGCAGATGATCCACTAATTTTTGCGAGAAAGCGACATCGGAACGGGGCGACTGGCAGGCCATCTCCTTCAGTTG
>VAZL01000775.1 GCA_005883445.1 Alphaproteobacteria bacterium
CGCATGTCGCATGACTTCGCCCAGAAGCTGTGGCCCATCACCAATCTCGGCGTACGCGTCATCGTGGCTCACCACGAGCTCGCCCCGGTCGACTTCGCGCATCCGAAGCTGTTCGTGCCGAAGCTCGAACCGTCCGAGCCCGCGGTCGCGGCGGGTGGAGGGACTGACGGGCGCGATGTCGTCGGCACAATCGCGATGGTTCAGGCGACGGTTGCGGAGCAGGGAAGCGCGGCGATCGACGCGGCGGCGCCAGCCGGGGCCAAACCCGGGTCGGACGCGACCAGTGAGCGCGAGTCCGTCGAGATGACAACGCCGCCCGCGCAGACGATGGGGCAAGACGCGGACGTCGTCGCAGCCGAGGCGCAGCCCGCTCAAGCGACCGAGACGCAGCCCGCTCAAGTGAGCGACGAAGCGAAGGCGTCCGGCCTGGCCGAGTTCATCCAATCCATGGAGGTCGCGGCTCCGGTGGCGCCGAGCGATGCGGGCGACGCTCCCGAGATGCCGCAGACGAGCGAGCCGGCGGCACTGGTGCCGATCGTCCCGGCCGTCGGCGCGCCGCGGCCGACCGAGGCGGCTCCCGGCGGTAGCGATGCGGTCAAACCCGCGCCCACCGTCGATCCGGCGAAGCCGGCGGCGCCGCCGACCCAGGCTGCCGACCAGCCGACCAAGCGCAGCGGACAGGTCGCGGTATTCGTGAGCCGCAAGGAACAAAAGATTTTCGTTCGACAGGGCTTCGTGCCGCTCTTCGACATGCCGATCGTCATCGAACAGCCCGATCAGCCGCTGGGCACGCACGTCTTCACCGCCATGGAAGTAACCGACAACGGCGGCGGCATGCGCTGGAACTTGATCAGCGTCCCGACCGAGCCGGCGGCATCGACCGAGCAAAGGGACACCAGGAAGAAATCCAAGGAGGCGCCTGCGCCTGCCGTGCGGGCCAAACCGCCGGCGAGTGCGGCGCAAGCGCTTGACCGCATCCAGATGCCCTCGGAGGTGGTCGACCGCATCAACGAAATCTTGATTCCGGGCTCGTCGCTGGTGGTCTCCGACGAGGGCCTCGGTCGGGAAACCGGGCGCTACACGGAATTCATCGTCCTTTCCCGCTAGTGTGGCGGTTCAGAAGTCCGCATCATTCTTGCAGCGAGTCCGAAATGCGGACTTCTGAACCAAAGCCACACTAGATCAATAAGTTGCTAGTGTCCTTCGATTCCGAAGTTCGCAAACGAGGCTGCGGCACAATGATGCGAAC
>VAZL01000776.1 GCA_005883445.1 Alphaproteobacteria bacterium
CTTTATCTCTGCGCCTTCTTAGCCCCGCGGCGTCCGCACCGTCAGCCGGGACCGCGGCCGAGATTGCCGGCGGCTGATCGCATCATCGCCACGGCGCTCGCCGGCACCATGGGCGGCACGAGCGGCATATCCATGATGCTGATCCTGTTGGCGCTGATCACGTTCGCCGCGGCCTTGTGCGCGAGAGAAACCAAGAGCGAATCGCTGCTCGGCTAGCGCGCGAGCGCGGCGCTGCATGACAGCCTCTTGCAGCCCTCGTCGGTTCCTGCAGCCGTCGCGCATTGGGCCGCGCGCGGCGACGGCCACCCGAGGATGCGTTCCCACTTGGTCCGGAAGATGCGCTATGGTGGTCGCCGGGAAATCGAAACGTCCCGAGGCAACGCATGCTACCTGACGATACGCGCTTCATCACCGATGAGGCGAGCCTTCGGGCTCTGCATTTTCAGCCGATGCTGCGGGCGACCGACAAGATCCTTCGCACGCTCGACAAGTACTGCCGCCGCATCATCTCGCTCTCGCCATTCTGCATCGTCGCAACGCAGGGACCCAACGGCGCCGACGTCTCGCCCCGCGGCGATCCCGCCGGCTTCGTGCGCGTGCTCGACGAGCGCACGCTGCTGGTGCCCGACCGCGTGGGCAACAACCGGCTCGATAGCATGACCAACCTGCTGGTCAACCCGCGGATCGGTATGCTGTTCCTGGTCCCCGGCATGAACGAGACGCTGCGCATCAACGGCACCGCTCGCATCACCGACGATGCGCGGCTGTTGGCGCCGAGCGCGGTCAACGATCGCGCGCCGAAGGTCGGCCTCATCGTCACGGTCGAGGAAGCGTTTCTTCACTGCGCCAAGGCGTTGACGCGATCGGCGCTCTGGGATGGGAACCGGCATGTCGATCGGTCCATCCTGCCCAGCTACGCCCAGATGCTGCTCGAGCACGTGAAGGGCCTCACCCACGAGGAGAACGAGCGACAGTCGAAGATCATGGCCGAGCGTGGGCTCTACTAGGGAGTTGAGCAAATGAAATGCGGGAAGCCGGCATTTGCCGTCTTCCCCCTCTTCGCAGCGCTTCTGTCGTTGAGTATTGGAACACTCAACGCGCGCAACGCCGATCTTGCTCCTCGTAACTTCGCGGCCGCTCATACGGCTAAGCAGAAATGCATAAACACCTGCCGTGCACGCTTTCGCGACTGTCGTCGTCTGAACCAGGCGCCATCGTTCCAGTGTCGGGATGTTTACCGGGACTGCACCCGATACAGTTGTACGGGTTTAGGGCCAGGATGACCGACGTGCCTTTTGCCGCCGTCAGCGCCGCCGCCTTATACTGCGCCCGATCCTCATGGATTGTGGACGACGCAGAATGTCTGTTGTGGGCATCGCGACGGTTTGTTGTGACGCATCAATTCGGTCGGTATTGGAGCGATAGCGAACATTCCGCGAGCGTCGCAGACGGATCGATCCGACGCGATGGCCGAGTAGGCCCGAGGAGTGCATGATACTCCCACGTCGCCGATTTCTACATCTGGCAGCTGGTGCTGCCGCGCTGCCGGGCGTCTCGCATATTGCGAATGCACAAGGCTATCCAAGCCGGACGGTGCGCATCGTCGTCGGCTTTCCCCCCGGCCAGGCAATCGACATCTCCGCGCGCCTGATGGCGGAATGGCTGCAGCAGCGGCTCGGTCAGACATTCATAGTCGAGAACCGGCCGGGTGCTGCCGCCAATGTCGCTACCGATATGGTGGCGCGTTCTCCGGCGGACGGTTACACGCTTCTGGTCATTTCATCGAACAACGTGATCAACACCACGCTCTATGGCACCGTCGATTTCGCCCGCGAAATTGCTCCGATCGCTACCTTCGGCCGCGGCTATCAGGTTCTCAACGTCAATAATTCGCTGCCGGTGAAAACCGTCCCCGATCTCATCGCCCTTGCGAAGGCCGATCCTGGCAAGCTCAGCATGGCGTCTCCGGGAATTGGAAGTGCCGGTCATGTCGCTGGCGAGATGTTCAAGATGATGACGAGCGTGAACATGCTGCATGTGCCGTACCGCGGCTCGGTGCCGGCGCTGACCGACCTCATGAGCGGGCAGGTTCAGGTCATGTTCGACAACCTGCCCTCGTCGATCGAGCACATCAGGGCTGGCAGGATTCGTGCGCTTGCGGTCACGCCCGCGACGCGCTCGCAGGCACTGCCGGATGTCCCGACCATCGGCGAGTCGGTGCCGGGCTACCCGACGGAAATCGTCGATCTGCTCAACCGCGAGGTCAACGCCGCGCTGGCTGATCCGACGATCAAGGGCCGGCTCGAGAACCTAGGCAACCCGATTCTGATGATGTCACCTGCGGAATTCCGCAAGCTCATCGCTGAGGAGACCGAGCGGTGGGCGAAGGTGATCAAGTTCGCCAATATCAGACCGGAGTGAGGCGCTTGAGGGCGTCGGATCGCCGTGAGACTTGGTTGTCCAAGTGACTGCGCCCGTCGATCATCCAATCACGTATGAGACGCCCCGACGGAATCCCGCGAGTTCCGAATTGGGTCATTTCGCCGAGTGCAAAACGACGAAGGGCCTCAACCGACCGGCAACTTACTCGCTACCGAACCCAAAGCGGCATGCAATACGGCGACAACTTGCGCGCCCTCGCCGACGGCCGCGGCCACGCGCTTAACCGAGCCCGAGCGTACGTCACCAATGGCAAAAACCCCGCGCCGGCTGGTCTCCAGCGGATTGCGGCTCTCGTTGCAGTCTCCGCCGGTCAATACGAAGCCCTTCGCGTCCAACGCGACGCCCGATCCCGACAGCCACTGCGTGTTCGGGTCCGCTCCGATGAACAAGAACAGGTGCGCAATGGGTTTGCGCACGTCCGCGCCTGATTTTTGCCGCCAACGGATCGCCTCCAAAACGCCGCCGCGACCTTCCAGCCCGGTGACGTTGGTTTGCGTCAACACTTCCACGTTCGACAGGCCGGCGATGCGATCGACCAGGTAACGCGACATGCTCGCCGCCAGGTCCGGCCCGCGCACAAGCAGCCACACTTTGGCGACATGGCTCGCCAGATACACGGCTGCTTGTCCGGCGGAATTCCCAGCCCCGATCAACGCCACTTCCTGTCCGCTGCAAAGCTTTGCCTCCAGCGGCGATGCCCAATAGTGCACGCTCGCGCCCTCGAATGCTTCCAGACCATCGGCGGCGAGCCGCCGGTAACGCGCGCCGGTGGCGATCACGATCGAGCGCGCCATTGCCCGCTCGCTGTTCGAAAGCTTAAGCACAAACGGCCCGTTCTCACCGCCGCCCGATGGATTGAGCTCGATGGCCTCGTCGGGTATCGCCATCTCGACCCCGAATTTCTGCGCCTGATTGTATGCACGCGCCATCAGCGCCATGCCGCTGATCCCCGTCGGAAAGCCCAGATAGTTCTCGATGCGCGCGGAAGCCCCGGCCTGCCCACCGAATGCACGGCAGTCGAGAACGAGAACCGACATTCCTTCCGAGCCTGCATAGACGGCACCGGCGAGGCCCGCGGGGCCCGCGCCGACGATGACGACGTCATAGAGGCGGTTCGGATCGATCGGCCCCAGCAAGCCGATGCAGCGGGCGAGCTCGGATTCGGTCGGATTGCGCAACAGCTGCCCGCCGGGACAAAGCACGATGGGCAACTGACCGGTATCGACATGAAAACGCTCGATCAGCGCCTTGGCCTCGGCATCGGTCTCGGCGTCCAGCCTCTGGTAGGGATGACCGTTGCGGCGGAGAAAACCTTCGAGCCGAAGCACATCGGCGTTCTGCGGACGGCCCACGATCACCGGCCCGCCGGCGCCGGTCTCGAGCAGCCCGACCCGGCGCAGAATCAGCGCACGCATGACGTGCTCGCCCAGCTCTGCTTCGGCGATCAACAATGCGCGCAATTCTCCGGGCGCGATGATGAGCGCTTCGACCTCCTCCAGCGCATGGGCGTCGACGAGCGCAGGTCGGCCCGCGAGCTGCGCCAACTCGCCCATGAAGGATCCCGGCCCATGGGTCACGATGTGGCGGCGGCGACCCGATTCATCGTGCTGAGTGACATCCACCCGTCCGGTCAGGATGATCGTGAGACCTGGACCGACATGGCCGACTTGCACGAGCGCCTCGCCGGCACGATACGCGCGGACCTTGCCGAAACGGCGCACGCGCTCGATATCCGTCGTCTCCAGAACCGGAAACATCTGGTGGCGGCGCGTATCGATGATCGATTGCGGGGCAGCCGGCATGATAAGCGGACTCTTAGCACGAATGTCCCACATCAAACGGCCGGTCAGACCGACCGCCGACCGCCGGCCGAAATGAAACGCGCCGCCTTCTCAGGTCTGCTCTTCAACCGTTGATCGCG
>VAZL01000777.1 GCA_005883445.1 Alphaproteobacteria bacterium
TGCAACGCATGCGTCGCGGGCGCGCGCGTGACGAATCTCGTGGGAGGACGCAAGCGATGGACATGATCGGGGGGGAGCTCGGCTTCATGGCCGCCTCCGCGGGCAAGGCCTTCCTGACGCTGATGGAGCCCCACCGGCTGATGTTTCTGGGGCTCGGCTGCATCATGGGGCTCGTGCTCGGGATTATTCCCGGCATCGGCGGCCTCACCGGAACGGCGATGCTGCTGCCGTTCACGTTCAACATGGATCCTTATTCGGCGTTCGCGCTGCTGCTCGGCCTGGGCGCGACCACCGCGACCGGCGACCCTATCCCCGCGATCCTGTTCGGCGTGCCCGGAGGTGCCGCCTCGGCGGCAACGGTGCTTGACGGCTTCCCGATGGCAAAGAAGGGCGAGGCGGGACGCGCGCTCAGCGCCGCCTACATGTCCTCGCTCATGGGGGGCGTCTTCGGCGCGCTGCTGATGGCCATCAGCATTCCGATTTTGCGCCCGGTGATGCTGTTCATCGGTTCACCGGAGCTATTGGCCTTTTCCGTGCTCGGCATTTCCATGGTCGCGGTGCTGTCCGGCAATGCGCCGCTGCGCGGAATCACGGCCGGCTGCCTCGGCGTCATGATCGCGATGATCGGAACGGATCCGCAAACGGGCACGCTGCGCTGGACCTTCGACAGCCTTTACCTCTGGGATGGTTTGCCGCTCACGCCGCTGCTGCTCGGCGTCTTTGCGCTGCCGGAGCTGTGCGACCTCTTGATCGCCCGGGTCGCGATCTCGGCCGACACCGGGACGGCCAACATCTACAAGGGCCAGTGGCAGGGCGTGAAGGACTGCTTCAAGCATTGGTGGCTCATCATGCGATGCTCGTGGATCGGAGGCGGCATCGGCTCCATTCCCGGCATCAGTGCCTCCGTCGTCGACTGGCTCGCCTACGGTCATGCGCTCAAGACCGAGAAAGGCGCCAGCGCGACATTCGGCAAGGGCGACGTGCGGGGCGTGATCGCCTCGGAGAGCTCCAACAATGCCAAGGAGGGCGGCGCGCTGGTTCCGACTGTCGCCTTCGGCGTCCCCGGCAGCGCCACCATGGCGATCCTGCTCGGCGCGTTCCTGATCCACGGTCTGGTGCCGGGCCCCGACATGCTGACCAAGAATCTCAGCATCACCTATGCGATGGTGTGGTCGGTGGCGTTGGCCAACGTTTTGGGCGCGGGCCTGTGCTACGCGTTCAGCCCGCAATTCGCCAAGCTCGCGACGCTGCGCTACACGCTCATCCTGCCGGCCGTCCTCGGCATCATTTACATCGGCGCGTTCGAAGCTACCCGCCAATGGGGCGATCTCTTCACCTTGCTGTTTTTTGGTCTCGTCGGCTGGCTCATGAAGCAATTCAAATGGCCGCGGCCGCCGCTCATCCTCGGCGTCGTGCTGGGCGACACCATCGAGCGTTATCTGTTCATATCGATCGAGCGCTACGGGCTGAGTTGGATGCTTCGTCCGATCGTGGTCTTGCTGTTCGCGCTCGCCATCCTCGGCCTGGTGCGGCCGTTCCTGCAGGACATCCGCAGCCAAGGCGGCGTGCGGAGGATGCTGACGAGCTTCCAGCGGCCGACATTTCATCTCCCGCAGCTGTTCACGATGTTCATGATCGCGCTCATCGGCGCAGCGGTGGTCGCGGCGTTGCGGTGGGATTTCAGCGCCAAGATCGTGCCGCTGGTCGTGGGCACCGTCGCCTTGTGCGCGGCGGCGCTCAGTCTGTTCAACGAGATGTGCCGCAAGCCCGCAGCCGCCGCGGCCGAAGGCCTGGCCGAGCATGCCCAGCATGAGGTCGGGGAAAAGATCCACATGGATCTGACCTCGGATACCGGGCATCTGCCCGTGCGCGAAATCGTGGTGCGGGCGGCCTTGTTCTTCGGCTATCTCATCGGCTTCATGGGAGTGATGGCCATCATCGGGCTCATTCCGACGGTGGGGTTGTTCGTCGTCTTCTTCATGCGACACGAGGCGCGCGAGCGCTGGCCGCTGGTCATCCCCTATGCCGCCGTGCTCGTGGTCTTCATCTGGTTGGCCTTCGACTATTTCATGGCCGTCCCCTGGCCGCCCACCCTGATCGGCCAATGGTTCCCGATGCTGAAGGCGATTCCGTCGGTGTAACGGATTGCACAAGCAGAGCCACGGCGCGGGCCTTTGACCCGATGGCGGCGAGGTCCTAAGAAAGGCGCATGCAGGGGCAGGAACGGAATGCGCCGGTTACAGAGACACCAACCGCCACTGCGAGCTTATTCCGTTCGGCCGTCAGCACGCTTACGGCGAAGTCGCTTGCCATCATCGGCGCGTCCGAGCGCGCCCGCTGGCCGAGCGAGATTTTCAAGAACCTGCGCGAGTTCGGCTATCCCGGGCGCATCGTGCTCGTCAATCCGCGACAGAAGGAAGTTTACGGCCAACGCTGCTTTCCTTCGCTACGCGATCTGCCCGAGCCGGTCGAGCATGCGCTCGTCATCATCTACGCCTCGATGTTGGGCGACGGCAACGAGCCTGAATCGAAGGCGCGCGGCGCGTGGCTCAAGAATTTCACCGCAACGAGCCGCCTGCGCGTGGCGGGACCGAACTGCATGGGCGCCTATTCCTACCGCGAGCGCCTCTTCGGGTACCCCAACGCCGATTTGTGCCGGCTTGCGCCCGGTCCGGTCGCCTGCATCTTCCAGTCCGGCGGCCTGATCCAGTTCTGGATGAAGGCCGCGGCCGAGCGGGGGCTGCGCTACTCCTATTGCATCACGTCGGGCAACGAGCCCGACCTCGGTCTTGCCGACTATCTCAATTTCGTCATCGACGATCCGCACACGCGCCAGGTCGTGCTGTTCGTCGAAGGCATTCGCCGGCCGCAGGCCTTCATGCATGCCGCCGGCCGCGCGCTCGCCATGGGCAAGCCCATCCTCGCCATCAAGACCGGCGTCACCGCACAGTCGCGCGCCGCCTCGCAGTCCCACACCGGCGCCATCGCCGGCGATTATGCCGCCTATCTCGCGATGTGTGAGCGCTATGGCATCGTCAATCACCGCTCGCTCGACGATCTGGTCGAAACCGCGCTTGCTTTCGAAGGCGGACGATTGCCGAAGGGGCCGCGCATCGCCTTCGTCACCACGTCGGGAGCAACGGTCGACCTCCTTTACGACTATGCCGCGGCCGAAGGCGCGGCCATGCCCGACTTCACCGACGAGACCAAGGCGGCGCTGCTCCCCATGATGCAGGAGGGGATCGCGCCGAAAAACCCGCTCGACGTCGGCATTCCTTCGACGCTGGAAGTCGCCGCCAAAATCTGCGAGACCGCGGCGCGCGACCCCAATATCGACATGGTCGCCTGGGCCTCGCCCATGCCGCGCAAGGGCGAGACGTGGGGCGACGTTGCTCCGCTGCGGCAGCTGCTGACCAGGACCGACAAGCCGGTGGTGGGCTTCGGCCGCGTGATCCAGCAGCTGGGCGACGATCACCTCGCCGCGCAGGAGGCCACCGGATTCCCCTTTCTGCAGGGCATCGAACCGACCATCCGCGCACTCGACGGCTTGTGGTTTCACGCCGCGCGCCGCGGCCGCGCGCCGCCGACGCCACCGCCTGCCCCGGCCAGCGATCTCTCGCCGGCAACGCTCGAGGCGACGCTCGCGCGCTACGGCATCGCGCTGCCCAAAAGCCACGCGGTCGCAAATGCCGCCGAAGCGGTGACCGCAGCCGAGCGCATCGGCTTCCCGGTCGCGCTGAAAATCCGCTCGCGCGACATCCTGCACAAGACCGAGGCCGGCGGCGTGGCGCTCGATTTGCGCGATCGCGCGGCGGTCGAAGCCGCCGCGCACGCGCTTGCCGCCGCGGCCCGCGCGGCGCAGCCGCATGCGCGCATCGACGGCTTCCTCGTGCAGGAAATGGTCGCCGGCGTCGAAACCATTATCGGCGCGCGCAGCGATCCGCTGTACGGGCCGATGCTGCTGATCGGCGCCGGCGGGGCCTGAAGTTGGCCCAGCGTCTGTCCGGGTTTCGTGGACAACCCGCCGCCGATCGCGCGGCGCTCGAAGCCGCCGCGCTCGGACTCGGGCGTTTCTTTCTCGACCACCGCGCAAGAATAAATGACATCGAAATCAACCCGCTGATGGTGAGGGCCAACAATCCTGCTCGCGATCGACAGTCCAGGGCATCGAACCCGACTGGAGCCGACGCGGGCGCGGTGGCGGTCGACGTGCGGGTGTTGTGGCGGGAGGACGCGGAGGGGGCGTGAAGGCAATGGATTTCGAATTGCCGGAAGAGCTGCGAATCCTCAAAGCCACGCTGCGGCGCTTCGTCGACAATGAGATGATCCCGATCGAGCGCGAGACCACCGACGGCGAACAAATCAAGCCGCAATATCTCGAGCGCTTCGAGCGGCGCGCCAAAGAGCTCGGCATCTGGCAGCTCGATGTGCCGACGGAATATGGCGGCGGCGGCATGTCGACCCTCGCGCGCGCCGTGGTGTGGGAAGAACTCTCGCGCACCATCGCCATACCGGCCCGCGGCGAGGGCATTACCGGTCCGTCCGCGCGCGGCATTCTCTACTCGCTGCAAGGCGAGATGAAGGAGAAGTACCTGCTGCCGCTGTTGCGCGGAGAGAAGAAAGCCTGCTTCGCGCAGACGGAGCCGGACGCAGGCTCCGATCCCGGCAGCATGCGCACCACCGCCGTGCGCGAGGGCGATCACTACCTGATCAACGGCGTCAAGCGCTTCATCACCGGTGCCGGCAACGCCGATTTCATGCAGCTCATGGTCGCGACCGATCGCGCAAAGGGCTCGCGCGGCGGCATTTCCTGCTTCATCGTCGACATGGATGCGCCGGGCGTCAAGCTCGGGGCCTGCTACGAAACCATGATGGGCGACAAGCCATGGGAAATCGTGCTCGAGAATGTGCGCGTGCCGGCGAGGCACCGCGTCGGGGCGGAAGGCGAAGGCATGCGCTTCGGTCAACAATGGCTCAATATCGGCCGGGTCAAGCACGGTGCGCGCGCGCTCGGCGTCGCCGAGCGATGCATCGAGATGGCAACCTCTTATGCCAAACAGCGTTCGACCTTCGGCAGCCCGCTCGCCGAGCGCCAGGCGGTGCAGTGGATGCTGGCCGACATGTTCATCGAATTGCAGGCCGCGCGGCTCCTCGTCTACCGAACCGCGGCCCGCCTCGATCAAGGCGAAGAGGCGCGCGAGGACGCCTACGTCGCCAAATATTACGCCGACGAAATGGCGTTCAAAGCCGCCGACCAGTGCATGCAGATCCACGGCGGCATTGCGCTCACCACCGATCTTCCGATCGAGAAGATGTGGCGGCAGCAGCGCAGCTATCGCATCACCGAAGGCGCGAGCGAGGTGATGAAGATGGTCATCGCCCGCCACGTGCTCAAGACCTACGGTTGAGGAACCGTCGTGATGAAGCGCGCTCGGGCAGCGCCGCGATCCTTCATCGCATCCGTGTTGCCTCGCCGTCCGCTTGCGCCGGCATGACGTCCGCGCCAATCGTAACCGGCAGTCCGACATGAACAGCACGCGTTACCGGCTTGGCGTGGATGTGGGCGGCACCCACACCGATCTCGTGCTGCTCGACACCACGACGGGGGAGCTCTCAGTCGAGAAGGTCGCGAGCACGCCGAAAAATCCCGCGCTGGGCGTGCTCGAGGGGCTCGGGAGATTCATTGCCAAGGGCATCCCGCCCGCTCACATCGGTTTTTTCGCTCACGGCACCACCATCACCACCAATGCGCTGCTGGAGATGCGCGGCGCCAAGGTCGGATTGCTCATCACGCAGGGCTACCGCGCGGTGCAGGAAATTCAGAACCAAGCGCGCGACGGCAACTTGTTCGATTATTTCTATTCGAAGCCAGCCGCCATCGCGCCGCAGCATCTCACCAAGGAAATTCCCGAGCGCTGCGACTACGCCGGACGCGTACTCCACCCGCTCGACAAGGACGCCGTTCGCCGCGCCGCGCGCGAGCTCAAGGACGCCGGCGTCGAGTCGATCGCCGTCTGCTACCTCTTTTCGTTCATGAATCCAGCGCATGAGCAGGAAACGCGGGCGCTGATCCAGGAGGAATGTCCCGCCGTCCACGTCTCACTGTCGAGCGAGGTCCTGCCGCGCATTCGCGAATGGCCGCGGCTCTCCACCACCCTGCTCAACGCCTACCTCGAGCCGGTGATGGTGCATTACATCGGCCATCTCAGCCGAGGATTGGACGCGGCCGGCCTGCGCACGCAGCAACGCTTCCTGATGCAATCGAACGGTGGCGTCATGCCGTTTTCGGCGGCGATCGCGGGCGGCCGCACCGTGCATACGCTGTTCTCCGGCCCGGCCGCGGGCGCGCAAGCCAGCGCCTATCTCGCGCGCGAGGATGCGCGGCGCGGCCTCGTCACCCTCGACATGGGCGGCACCAGCGCCGACATCGCCTTCATCGAAGGCGGCGCCCCGCTCGAAGTCACCGAGGGCGTGATCGCGCGCCGGCAGGTCGACGTCCCCGCGCTCGATATGACTACGATCTCCGCCGGCGGCGGCTCGATCGCTTGGATCGACGGCGCTGGCTTCCTCAATGTCGGGCCGCAGAGCGCCGGCGCCGATCCCGGTCCGGCCTGCTATGGACGCGGCGGGCTGCGGCCGACGGTCACCGACGCCGATCTCGTGTGCGGCTATCTCAACCCGGACTACTTCCTCGGCGGCGCGCAGAAGCTTAGCGTCGCGGCGTCGCGCGCAGCGCTCAAGGCGCACGTCGGCGATCCCTTGCAGATGGAGGTGACGGCGGCGG
>VAZL01000296.1 GCA_005883445.1 Alphaproteobacteria bacterium
CCGCGAGCAAATCCTCGAAACGGCAATGTCCGCATGCGTTCTCGCCCGAGACGATCACGTGCAGCAGTTCGGTGCCCGATCCGATCAGCTTGACGAATTTCGTAAACAGCGCCTCCGACACCACGAGGACCTTGGCACGGCTGTCGGCGAGCATGAAGCGGTAATCGTCCTCGTTCATCAGCGTATTGACCGGGATGGGCACCACGCCGGCCTTGATGGCCCCGAGAAATGCGGTGGGCCAGTCGATGGTATCGAGGAGCGCGAGCAGGATGCGCTCCTCGCGGCGGATTCCGAGCGAGCGCAGCACGTGGCCGAAGCGATCCACGCGCTCGGCGAGCTGGCCGTAGGTCCAACTTCCGCGCGGATCGATATAGACCGGCTTGTTGGCGCGGCCGGCCTTGAGGTTGCGCTCGATGATGTCGGCGGCGAAATTGTAGCTGCGCGGGATCGCGTCGATGGCGGCGCGCGCATCGATCGTCGGCGCGAGCTTCGCGGCGGCATCGGCCATGGCGCGCTTCCTCAAATCTCGTCGTCCGCCGCCAAGCGGCTTCTTCTCGGCCATGAATTATGCAAGCCGCCGATAACTGTCGCAATGAAAAGCTTGCTATAATCGCGGGCCTGGGCGCCCGCCTGGCGCCGCCCCAAACACAAGAACGCGCAGGAGAGACTCCCATGGACGAGACGGTCCGCAAGATCAGCGCCGACGACATCAACCCGCGTTACAACTGGGCGCGCGCGCTGCCGGCGCTCGGCACCATGGGGGTCGACTTCGAGGAGCGGGTCGATTACCGCCGGCTGCACCGCTATCGGCTGAGCCGCGTCAAGCAAGCGCTGGAGAAATCCGAGCTCGGCGCGCTGCTCGTGTTCGACGTCAACAACATCCGCTACATCACCTCGACGAAGATCGGCGAGTGGGAGCGCGACAAGCTCTGCCGCTGGGCGCTGCTCGCCCGCGACCGCGACCCCATCCTGTGGGATTTCGGCTCCGCCGCCGTGCACCACAAGCTCTACACCCCCTGGCTCAAGCCGGAGGACTGCAAAGCCGGCCTCATCGGTCTGCGTGGCACCGTCAACCCGGCGTTCGGACTGATGGAGCGCCACGCTAGGGAGATTGCTTCGCTGCTCAAGGAGGCCGGCGTCCACAAAATGCCGGTCGGCGTCGATATCATCGAGCCGCCGATGATGTTCGAGCTTGAGAAGGCCGGCCTCAAGATCAAGGATGGCCAGCAGGTGATGCTGGAGGCGCGCGAGCTCAAGAACATCGACGAGATCGCCCTGCTCAACCGCGCCGCCGCGATGGTCGACGGCGCCTACCATCTCATCAGTGAAGAGCTCAAACCGGGGGTGCGCGAGAACGACATCGTCGCGAAGGTCAACGAATTCCTCTACCGCCACGGCTCCGACGACGTGGAAGCGATCAATGCGATCTCGGGCGAGCGCTGCAATCCGCATCCGCACAATTTCACCGACCGCATGCTGCGCCCGGGCGACCAGGCGTTCTTCGACATCCTGCAATCGTTCATGGGCTACCGCACCTGCTACTACCGCACCTTCAACGTCGGGCGGGCGACGCCGGTGCAGCACGACGCTTACAAGAAGGCGCGCGATTGGCTCGACAAAGCGATCGCCCTGATCAAGCCGGGGGTCACGACCGATCAGATCTGCAAGGTGTGGCCCAAGGCGCCGGACTTCGGCTTCCCGGACGAGATGTCGGCCTTCGGCCTGCAATTCGGGCACGGGCTCGGACTTGCGCTGCACGAGCGGCCGATCATTTCACGCGTGGTCTCGCTCGACCATCCGACCGAGATCAAGGAGGGCATGGTGTTCGCGCTCGAGACCTATTGCCCGGCGGGCGACGGCTACTCCGCCGCCCGCATCGAAGAGGAGGTCGTGGTGACCGACAAGGGTTGCCACGTGATCACGCTGTTCCCGGCCGAGGAGCTGCCCATCAGCCATCGGTATTGAACTTCCAGCTGCGCAGTCCCCCGGTCTCGTAAACTTTCCCCGCAGCATGCCAGCGCTGCTTGCCATGCTCGTTGGATTGACGGTAGATACCGGCGCAGAACATCAACTGGAGGGTCGATAATGGAAATTCGTATCGCACAAGCGAAGCTCTGGCCGATCATGGCCGCCGCAGCGCTCCCTACCGCGCTCCTGGGCCTCGCGCTCACGTTCGCGTCTGGGCCCGCCGCGGCGCAGCAGTGGACGCCGGAGCAACGCGCGGCCTGCGAACCGGATGCGATGCGGCTCTGCCAACAATACATCCCGGACATCGACCGTGTCAGGGCGTGCATGGCCCATTACCGTCGCTATCTCAGCCCCGCCTGCCGTGCCTTGTTCGAGGGCGGCGCGAAGAAGCGACGCTCCTGAGCGGCAGCCGAGTCGCGCGCTCTCCCCCTGAACCCACACTTCCCTCAGCCAGATCACGTCCCGCTGCCCGCGTCAGCGGTCTCGTCACGGCAATGCGAATGCTCGACAGAGCGATGCATCCGCCGACGTGAGCGCGGGCACGATTCTTCTTTTCGCGGTTTCCAGTGTCGACGCCAGATGAGGGCCGCAACGCTGCTGCCAGTTGCGCCGCACGCCGCGCGAGAAACCGGCGTCGGGCGATAGGTTCGAACCGTAGATGCTGGTAACATCGGCTCGCGCTCTCGCGAGCGAGCGCGAGCCTGCGGAGGATGCCATGGCGAAGAAGCAAACGGATGGGGTCTACAAGATCGTCGAGGTCGTCGGTGTCAGCGACAAATCGTGGGAGGAGGCGGGCCGTAACGCGGTGGAAACAGCAGCCGGCTCGCTGCGTGACCTGCGCGTGGCCGAAGTGACGCAAATGGACATGAAGGTGGAAGACGGCAAGGTCGCCGCATTCCGCACCCGCGTGTCGCTCTCGTTCAAATACGAAGCTTAAGAGGGCTTCGCAGGCTTGTCGGGGGCGCCCGGATAGAGCGGCGGACTATCGTTCTGCGCGAACCGGTTCGTCACCTCTCCTCGTGGTTGCGACACCGCTGCTTGAAGTTAGAGAGGACAACGGGGTCGCGGCGCTGCTCTGCCCCTTCGAGGTGCGCTCGGGTCCACGGATCGTGCCTCCCGACCAACCCCCTGAATTCATGACAGATGTCGGGGGCGCGAGCCGCGGGCCGTTACCGCGCCATACACGTTAACCTATTGGAATCACGTGTTTTCAAGGTTTCGTGAAGGGCCTTGGGGACGATCCGAAGAATCCTACTTTTCCGGTGGAAGCCCATGAACCTCCCGTCGCCCCGCCGCGACCAATGACGGGGAGATGTTGGGGGGAGCGTGTGATGAACAATTTCTCGATGTTTACCGCAGATCGCATGACCCACCTGAAGGTGGTGGCCGTGGCGCTTGTCTGCGCGACGCTGGTCGCCGGCCTTGGGGTTGCCGCGCGCGTCGCCGACGGCTCGACCGACGGACGGTTGGAGGCCACCGTGATCAAGGCCGGCAAGCCGGTGACCGCTTCGACGAGCGAGTCCCGCACCATCCGCTGACAGTTTACGTTTTCTCAACCCCCGTACTCTGCGCGCCTTCGGGCGCGCTTTCTTTTGGGCTGCCGGGACGCGCAGCGCGGACCCGGCTCCGGTGTGGCACTCGGGACACGCTCGGGAAAAATTTCCGACACCGAGGCCGCGGCACCGCTCATTCGTCAAACTGGGACTCCGGGGGCGCGGGCCTGCGCGGCGCCGCGGCCGAGGGAAGCGGAACGCCAATCTGGCGCATCAGCTCGACCGGCTGCAGCATCGGGGGCACGCGTTCGGGAGCGAACGTCCAGGCGGCGAGCAGCGCGGCCACGGCTGCGACCACGAGCGTCATCAGGATCGCGAATGCTCGCCACCGTCTCATCCGCCGGTGCACCGCTGCCGTCGCCGGCGCGATCACCGGGATCCGCGCCTCGCTCGGCGCTTCAAGCGCAGCAGCGGCGGGTGGCACGACGGGCGCAGGCGAGACGGGCTCGACGGCGGGCGTCTGCGCCGGCGTCGCATCCGGCCTCGGAGCGGCCGCTACCTCTGGGATCGGCAGCGACGTCGCTTCTGAAGCTGGCGCGGCCGTCGCCTCTGACGCTGGCGCCGAGGTCGCTTCTGAAGCTGGCGCCGAGGTCGCTTCCGAAGCTGGCGCGGCTGTCACTTCTGCGGCTGTCACTTCTAAAGCTGGTGCGGGCGTCACTTCCGAAGCCGGTGCGGGCGTCACTTCCGAAGCTGGCACGGGCGTCGCTTCCGAAGCTGGCGCGGGCCTGACTTCCGAAGCTGGCGCGGGCGTCGCCTCTGAAGCTGGCACGGGCGTCGCTTCTGAAGCTGGCATCTGGTTCCCCTCCGGCAGCGGCGCCGGAGCCGGCTCCGTGGCCCTTGCCGAGTTCGCTTCTGAAGTTAGCGTTGTTGCCGCTTGCGATATCGCGGCTTCGATCGCATCGAGGCTTGGTGGTTCGCTCGTTGTCGGGGCGAGCCCGGGCGGCGGGACTTCCGGTGCTGGTGGTTGCATCTTCTGTCGGGCCTCGGGCACTTTGGCCTTGATGCGCGCCCAAATTGCGGCCTCCGGCTCGACCGGCTCGACCATGAGGTGCAGTTCGCCGAACCGGTGCTCCCACAGCTCCACTTTGGCGGCGAATGCTTCGTCCGCGTCCAACAAGGTGCGCGCCTGCATGCGCTCCTCGAAGTCGAGCGTGCCGAGGACGTATTCGGCAGCAAGCGCGTCCGTGTAGTCGAGTTCGCTCATGACTTGAGACACCGCTCGATCTCGAGCAGGCTGCGCCGCAGCGACGCCCTGAGCAGATCGACCGGCATGTCGAGCTTGGCCGAGAGCTGGTCGCGACTGAAAGCGCCGTAATAGGCAAGCAGCAGCATGCGTTGGCGGTCCGGCTCGAGCCGACCGATGCAGCTCAGCAGCCGTTTGAGATCGTCGGTCAGCTCGTGGCGAGGCACGCTGCCGGGGCCTTCGTCCTCATCGATGATTTCCGGCTCGTCGCTCGCGACCGGCTGCGGTTTCCGCGCCGCATCGATCGCCAACCGCCGGGCGATCGCAACCATCCAGGCGAGCGGCGTCGAATGGGTGGGATCGAACTCGCCGGCCTCGAGCCAGACCTGCAGATACGCCTCCTCCATGACGTCGGCGGCGAGGTCGTGACGCCGCAGAATACGCAGCACCACGCCATAGAGCTTGGCGCAAGTCGCCCCATAGAGCCGCTCGAACGCGACCGCGTCACCCTTGGCGACGGCCGCGAGCAGCCATGTGATTTCAACCGGCGTCGACATCGTGGGCAAAAGCTACTTCCTGCTGGGCCCGCCGTTCAAGCTTGCGCAGGCGGCGACACCTTCGTGCATCGCTGGTCCAGCGGCGGCCGCCGTGGAACCTACGCCAGGCGACGGGCTCAAGCTCATCTGCGGTCATCAGCCAAGCGCGCTCAAGGCGCTGATTATGGCCGCCGAAGCCGCCGCCCGTCGAGACGGGTATCGCCGGAACGCATGACCGCAAGCGACGGCCGCGGCGGACGGTTCCACTGCGGCCCGATCACACTCGAGCCGGCGTTGCCACGCTGGGCTGGGGCTGACGCGGTTACGCGCTCGCGCTGTTGCGCATCATGCCGACGGCGTCGAGCTCGGCCTGCTCGTCGTCCTCCGCACGTTCCCGCATCTGGTCGCGCTCGCCGAGCAACTCGACCTTCCTCATCTCCTCGAAGGCCTCGCCGAGCGCCGCCTTGGCGTCTTCGAGCTGGGCTTTGAGGTCGTCGGCTGAGCGCCTGAGGTTGTCGCGCCGCTGTATCGCCGCCTTGGCGTAGGTCGGATAGGCGAAATGACCGGGATCGTGAATCCCGGAGCGATCCTGCTCGATCTTGATGTCGCGCTCGAGATCGCCTCTGATGCGCTCGAACTCGCTGATCATGCCTTCGATCTGGGCGACCCTGCGGCGCCTCTCCTCGACCTGAAACTTCTTCAGGCGAATGAGTGTTTCGCGTGACTTCATCGACTCGTGCTCCCCCGAAGCCCCGGCACCGGGACACCGCATCGAACAGACGCGGCCCCTCCCCCTTGGGCCGACCGACCCAAGCCAGCGCGCAGTGTGGCGGGACAACGTTAGTTTTCGGTTTCCGCAACGCGTTGATATCCTTGCCCAAGACTGGTCGCCGCTGCCTTTACCTTTGCCGAGCAGCCCCCGATCCGGGACGGGCTTCCGGCCGCCACGTCGCCGCCGACGCGGCCGCATGCGCATCTCACATCGGTTCTTAACTTCGTGTTTACCCGCGTCGTTAATCATTAGGTCACCGTTGTGGGACGTCAGGGGGCCCGTCGTCCGGCCGGGACGGAGGGGCAGAATCTCTGAATCGATTACAGCCGACTCTTAAAGTCAGACATGAGATGATGCTTGGAAAAAAAACCGCTCCCGTGCAGTATCTTAGGGCGATTCGCCCGAGTTCCCCAGAGTGGGCACGCGCACGTTGGAACGAGGTTTGTTAACCACGCGTCGTTAATGTTCCGACTCGGTTCGTCCCAAGGCGTTTTCGAGGGCCGCCGCTGCGGCGTGCCGACCTGAGCCCGAAGCGGCGAGGAAGGGGACTGGCATGCGCGTATTGCTGATTGAGGACGACAGTGCCACCGCTCAATCGATTGAGCTGATGCTCAAGTCCGAGAGCTTCAACGTCTACACCACCGACTTGGGTGAAGAAGGCGTCGATCTCGGTAAACTCTACGACTACGACATCATCCTGCTCGACCTGAACCTCCCGGACATGTCCGGTTTCGAGGTGCTGCGCTCGCTGCGCGTCTCCAAGGTGAAGACGCCCATTCTGATCCTCACCGGGCTGGCCGGCATTGAGGACAAGGTCAGAGGCCTCGGCTTCGGCGCCGACGACTACATGACCAAGCCGTTCCACAAGGACGAGCTGGTGGCGCGCATCCACGCCATCGTGCGCCGCTCCAAAGGCCACGCGCAGTCGGTGATCCAGACCGGCGACCTGGTGGTCAATCTCGATACCAAGACGGTGGAAGTGAACGGTGCGCGCGTGCATCTCACCGGCAAGGAATACCAGATGCTGGAGCTCTTGAGCCTGCGCAAAGGCACGACGCTGACCAAGGAGATGTTTCTCAACCATCTCTACGGCGGCATGGACGAGCCCGAGCTCAAGATCATCGACGTCTTTATCTGCAAGCTGCGCAAGAAGCTCGCGAACGCGTCCAATGGCAAGAACTACATCGAGACGGTGTGGGGCCGCGGCTATGTGCTGCGCGAGCCGTCGGACGACGAGGCCCGCATCCCGGCGTGACGAGTTTTCCAAGAGCCACCAACTCTCTCCTCCAGACTCGGACAATTCCGAACCCCGCCCGCCAAGGCGGGGTTTTTGTTGGCGCCGGAGCCCGCGCTTCCTGGTCAAGCTCGACAAACCATGACGTAAGCGATTGGGGCGCGACGCCTTGGCGCGAGCGCGGTTGACCGTTGGCGCGCGGGTCGTAGAGTGCGCTCCCAATCGTTTCCACGCACCCGTCAATGGCTCCCCCCTCGATCCCCACCTTGTCCGCCCACGGCGCCGACATGCCGGCTATCGGCTTTGGCACCTCCTCCTTGGGCGATTGCGGCGAGATCGTCGCAAGCGCGCTGAGCCTCGGCTATCGTCACATCGATACGGCCTGGAAATACGGTACCGAGCGCGGCGTCGGCGAAGGCATCCGCGCCTCCGGCGTGCCGCGCAATGAGATTTTTCTGACGACCAAGGTATCGCACGAATACCTGCGCGCCGACGACTTTGCGCGCTCGGTCGAGCAGAGCCTGAAGACTCTCGGCGTCGACTTCGTCGATCTCCTGCTCGTGCATTGGCCGAACCCGGAGATTCCACTCAGCGAGCCCATTCCCGCGCTTGCCAAGGCCAAACGGCAGGGACTTGCGCGCCATATCGGGGTTGCGAATTTCAACATCGCCATGCTCGACGAAGCGATCCGGCTCTGTCCGGAGCCGCTGGTCAATCTGCAGGCCGAGTATCACGCCCATCTCGACCAGACCAAGCTCACGGCGGCGTGCCGCCAGCGCGGTCTGATCTTCACCGCTTATTGCCCGCTGGGCCGCGGGCGTTTGTTGCGCGACCCGGTGCTCGCTGACATTGCCGCCCGCAAAGAACGCACCCTCGCTCAAATCGCGCTGCGCTGGCTGATCCAGCAGGGCAACATCGTTCCGATTCCACGCTCGTCGAACGCCGCGCGCATGGCCGAGAATCTCAATGTGTTCGACTTCGCGCTGACCGACGAGGAGATGGCGCGGATCGCGGCGCTCAAGCGGCCCGACGGCAGGATCGCCAATCCCGCGGGCCGCGCACCGGACTGGGATTGAGACGGCGGGGACGGACGATGACCAACACGCCGAAATATTTCATGTACTTTCCAGGCAACTACCGGTGGTCGGCGGCCTTCGTCAACATGCTCGGCCGCGCAGCCTACGGCGGCGCCGACATCAGCGAGCTGCACAAGATCGGACGGGCGCTCGCGGGCAAAGCCGCCGAGGACGACGAGGCCTGGTTCGACGCCTGCGTTTCGGTCGGCGACGAAGTGCGCGGCCACGCCGAGCGCTTCGCCGCGTCAGGCCATGCGGCTTCCGCCGCGGCCTTTTATCTGCGCGCGTGTCACTATTATCAGATGGGCGAACGCTTTCGTACTCCGAAGGACAAGACCGCGCTCGATGCCTATCGCACCGCGGTCGATTGCTTCCACCGATTCGCCGCCCTTGCCGACGTCAAGATCGAGATCGTCGAGGTGCCGTTCGAAGACAAAAGCCTGCCGGGCTATTTCGTTCACGCGCAGAACAGGCGATCGGCGCGCGCACCGTGCGTCGTGTTCTTCGATGGCCTGGATGTTACCAAAGAGATCCAGTACCTCGCCGGCGTGCCGGACCTGATCAAGCGCGGCATCTCGGTCTTGGTGATGGATGGGCCGGGCACCGGTGAAGCGATCCGCTTTCGCGGCCTCGTCCTGCGCCACGATTATGAGAAGGCCGGTAGCGCCTGCATCGATTTCCTGGAAAAGCGCGACGACGTCGACAGCAACAAGATCGGCGTGGTTGCGATCAGCCTCGGCGGCTATTACGCGCCGCGCTGTGCTGCGCTCGAGCCGCGCTTTGCCGCCTGCATCGCCTGGGGGGCCGGCCACCACATCATGTGGATTCTGGGCGCCGCGACGCTCGAGGACGCATTGAAGCGGCTCGAGCCGTTCAAGCTCGACGGCATCGTGCAGAAGATGCGCTGCCCGTTCCTGGTGGTGCACGGCGAGGACGACGAGCAGATTCCGCTCAGCGATGCGCAGGCGCTCTATGATGCCTGCGGATCGAACGACAAGACGTTGCGCGTGTTCACCAGCGATGAAGGCGGCGCACAACACTGCCAGCGCGACTATCTCACGCTCGGCTGTGCGACCATGTGGAACTGGTTCGAGGACAAGCTCCTGCGCGCGTAGCGAACGACGCGCGCAGCGGCATCAGCGGGTGGCAATGATGATCGCGTCGCCTTCGGCCTTGAGGTCGACCTCGAGCCCGCAGGCGCGGGCGAGCAGGCCGGCATAGAACGGCTGGATCGCGTGTGCGTCGACGGATCCGCTCTCGGAGACGCCCTGCAGCAGCGCCGGCACGGCTTGCGGGATACGGGCACTGACACCGGAGGCGGTGATGCGGAAGCCCATGTTCTCCCCTGCACCGACCGGATCCACCGCGAGCGTGCCGCCGCGCGGGATCGCCTGGCCCGCGATGATCAACAAGTTCAGAAGCAACTTGACCCGGTTTTTCGGCAACAGCACGCGCGGCAGGTTCCAGACGAGCTTGGTCTTGTCATCCTCGATGAACGCTTGCGCCATGGCGCGGGCGTCGCCGAGATCGACCTGCGCGCTGGCAGAGCCGGCGGCGCCGAAGGCGAGGCGGCAGAATTGCAGCCGCGCCGACGCCGTCCTCGCGCTCCGCTTGATGAGGTCGAGCGCGAAAGTCTTGGTCTCCTCGTCGCTGTCCTTCTCCTCCAGCACTTCGAGTCCGTTGACGATGGCACCGGTCGGGCTGATGAGGTCGTGGCAAACGCGCGAACACAAAAGGGCGGCGAGATCGAGAGCATCAAGATCAACGGCTACGGACATGAGGACGTCTCCGGTAGGCGGGCCTCGGATCGGCGCAGCCGCGAGTGCTCGGCGCGAATCAAAACCATGGCACCGCTGATACACCGCAGCAGCGCGAGCTGCCAAGACTAGAACCGACAGCACCACCGGTGTCCCGACTCCGAAGGTCGCAAACCTGCGATGCGAACTGCGAAATCCGAGCGATGCTAGTGTCCCGATTCCGAAGTTTGCAAGTCCTTGCGGCGCATTCTCGTGCGAACTTCGGAATCAAAGGGACACTAGCAAACTTTTGACTCTAGTGTGGTTTTGGATTTGAGCTTCTATGCCCGCTTACGGCTTCAATGCTAGGAATTCAAATCCGCCACTGCAGGAGCGGGAGCTTGCGACCGCACGATGACATCGCGGCTGTAGACGGCCGGCTGCTCGACGAGCTCACCACCATCGTCTCGGCGGCGGCGGCCGCCATCCTTGCGGCCCGCGCGGGTTCGCTCGAGGTCCGGGCCAAGGCCGATCTTTCTCCGGTCACCGCCGCCGATCACGCGGCCGAGGCGCTGATCCTCGAAGGACTTGCCCGCCTGCTCCCCGGCATGTGCGTGGTGTCGGAGGAGGCGGCGGGGTGCGCGCCCCCCGACCGCATTCCCGGCAGCTTCGTCCTGGTCGACCCCCTCGACGGCACCCGCGAGCTGCTCGCCGGGCGCGATGAGTTCACGATCAATGTTGCGCTCGTGAGCGGCGGATCTCCGCGTCTTGGCATTATCGCCGCCCCGGCGTGGGGAGTCCTGTGGCGGGGGATTGTGGGGCGCGGCGCCGAGCGGCTGCGTCTTGCGCCCGGAGCGCCGGCGAGCGGCGCACACGAGCGCAGCGCCATTCGAAGTAGGCCTTCGCCGCGCTCGGGCCTCATTGCGGTGGTCAGCCGCTCGCACCTCGAACCGCAGACCCAGGCGCTCCTGGCACGACTGCCGATCGCGGACCGGCGCGCGTGCGGATCGGCGGTCAAATTCGGCCAGATCGCCGAAGGATCCGCCGACGTCTATCCGCGCCTCTCCGCCACTTGCGAATGGGACGTGGCGGCCGGCCACGCGGTGGTTGTGGCCGCCGGCGGCGCCGTCGTCACGCCGGAGGGCGCGCCGCTGACCTATGGGCGGGTGTTCGAGAGCTTCCGCGTTCCGGCCTTTGTTGCATGGGGCGACCCCTCGGCCGTCAGCAGGTTCGACGGGCCCGCGCCTGCTCAAAGCCCATTGCGCTAAAGACGAGGGCGCCCGCTCTTTACGTGCAGCTCAAGCTAGCATTGGTGCGGTGAGCCGCTCCCGCGGCGGCGCCCCCGACCGGACCGCAAATTAAAGCGAAACCTTCCGTTGTCGCCGCCGTGCCGTCATAGTCTTGCCGGTCATGGGGCGATTCGGTTGCGGTTTGGCCGCAAAGTCGAGGTACCTGTGTGCGTGACGGGTGTAAGCGGAGTTGACCTCTTGCTGTCCATGGAGCACTCGATGCGCGCCGTGACGCGAACCATCGCTCTCGTTCTGGTCATGCTCGGCTTGGGAAGCGCGCCGCTGGCGGCCCAAGCCAATCCGCCGCCGGCCCAGGCCAATCCTCCGCCGCCGCCGGCTCAAGCCAATCCTCCTCCGCCGCCGCCGGGCAGTGCCGCTCCGCAAGGCCCGCAATATTCCTCGAACGAAATCGTCGATGCCGGTCACCGTTTCTTCGGCACCATCTCGCGGGGGCTCGCGCAGATCGTCGAGAAGGCGGGGAGCCAATTCGGACTCCCCAACGGCTACGTGCTGGGACAGGAAGCCGGCGGGGCGATGGTCGCCGGGCTGCGTTACGGCGAAGGCATCCTCTACACCAAGAACGCCGGCGACCTCAGGGTCTTTTGGCAAGGGCCTTCGCTCGGCTTCGACTTCGGCGGCGAAGGCGCGCGCACGATGATGCTGGTCTACAATCTGCCGGCCACCGATGCGATCTACCAGCGTTTTGCAGGCATCGACGGCTCGGCCTACTTCGTCGGCGGCTTGGGAATGACGGCGTTGACGATGAACAATATCGTCGTAGTCCCGATCCGCACCGGGGTCGGAGTTCGTCTCGGCGCCAATGTCGGCTATCTCAAATTCACGCCGACGGCGACCTGGAACCCGTTCTGAACCGGACGGAGAATTCGAGCGATACCTTTCGCAGGGGCGGCCGCAGGGCCGACGATGGGGAGCGGGTGCGGGGCGAAACCACACGACTGAGCGTCATTCACGAAATGCTTGCTCTGGTTTAGTTTAACCGCCACCCGCGCTGGTAGCGGGTGGTCCAGCGTGGCATTCTGGTGAGAATTGGGGATTGATCGGGTTTAGGAGGCGTCATGGTCGAACAGATCATGTATATCGGGATCGGGTTTTTGATCGCGGGCTTGCTCGTTATCGGCGTTATTCCATTGGTGCACGCGCGCGCGGTACGCCTCACCATGCGCCGCCTGGAAGCTCTCACCCCGTTGTCGATCGCGGAAATTCAGGCCGACAAGGATCAATTGCGCGCCGAATTCGCCATGACCATGAGCCGCCTCGAGATGAGCGTCGAGCAGATGAAGGCGAAAACGACGAACCAGCTCGCAGAACTCAGCCGGAAAAGCGAAGCGATCGGCCGCCTCAAACTCGAGCTCGGCGAGAAGACCGCCGCGCTGTTTGCGCTCGAAGCCAAGGAAAAGCAGCTCTCCGACGACCTGCAGACCACGCAAACCGAACTCGCCGCCAAGACGGTCGCGCTCGAGGAATCGGAGCGCGCGCTCGCGAGCGCGCGGACCGAGCTCGTCCAGGTCACTGCCAACTTCAACGACGCCTCCGTCGCGGCGGGCGGCCAGCGCGTGGAGCTGGTGGCGCTGCGCGCGCAGACCGAGGCGCTGAAGGGCCAGATCGACAGCTACGAGAAAGAGACCAAGGCGCTGTGGGATCACCTCAACAGCAAGACCGCCGAGCTCGAGGCGGCGAAACAGCAGCTTGCCGAGGAGCGCGGGCGCGCCGACAATCTGGCCAATCGCATCGGCGAGCTCGACCACCAGCTCACCGCGCAAACGGCGGAATCGGAGGTCCTCGGCGGCCGCGTTCAGGAGCTCGCCGCGCAACTCAACGAGCAGGGGCAACCGATATCGGATCGCGAAGGCGCCTCCGAAGACTTCCGCAACGCGGCGCCGAACGCCCAGAAAATCGAAGCGGAAATTCGCGCCCAGTTGGCTGAACTGGAAGATCGCCACCGCCTGGCGTTGGCGACCATCAAGACGGAGAAGTCGCTGATCGAAACCGAGCTCAAACGGTCGCAAGACGAGCGTGACAAGTTGCAGCGCGAGATGGCGGCGGTGAAACGCGACGCCGAAAACGCCGGAGCGTACGAGCGCATGGAAAATGCCGTGCTGCGCGAGCGTATCGATGAGGTGGCCGCGGAGGTCGCTCAGCTGACCGCCACGCTCGAAGGACCGGACTCGCCGATCGAGACGATCCTCGATGCCGGACGACCGGCAGCGCCCGCCGGGAATGGACCGCTCTCAGCCGTCCCCGTTCGAGCCGGTGAATCCAAAGGCACGCTCGCGGACCGCATCCGTACCTTGCAGGCGCGTGCATCGCGCGGCGCCCCGGCTCAGCGCGGCGCGAAGCGGAGCGCTGTGCCGCGCGGAGCGCGCGCGGACAAGTGAACGGCGCAAGCCCCGTTCCCGCGTCAGTCAGCGGGGACCGACTGGCGCGCAGCCGTGCGCCGCGCCTCTCACGCGGCGATAAAACCGCGAATGCGGAAAAGCGCCGGAATCTGGGCTCGGCCCCGCGATCGATAACCGGCTGCATCGCTTGACAGCAGGCTTACCTTCCTTAAATCCTGGCTTTGGTGCGGGCGCTTAGCTCAGCGGGAGAGCGTTCCCTTCACACGGGAGAGGTCGTAGGTTCAATCCCTACAGCGCCCACCATACGTCCTAGAAAGCCGCGCGCCGCTGCGAACGCGCACAGCTTCTTACACGCGGCCTTGAGCTACAGCGGAGAGAGGCCGTGTGAGACCGGCGCTGTGAGCGGCGGGCGGACGCGTTTAGACGTTGCGCGCCAGGAACTCCCACATCAAGCGCATGGCCGCGCGAAAGCTTTCGAGCGTGCTCATCTGCATGAACCCGTGCGGTATTCCTTCCATCACGTGCAGCTCGTAAGGGCTCGCGACGGCTGATAGGGCTTGGGCAAGCGCCAGCGAGTCGGCGAGACACCAGGAATCGTCGCCTGCTCCGAGGATGAAGCACGGCGGAAGTATTCCCGGCGCCACCGCCTTGAGCGGGCTTACACGAGGGTCATCCCACAAATCCTTGTTGCCCGAAACGTACGTGCTCAATTGCTCTTGAAGTCCGGGCAACGATCTGTTGCGCTCGGCGGTGGCCTTGAGATCGTATGCGCCGTAGAAGAGCGCTGCCCCCCGCACCAGCGAGCGCAGGTCAGCAGCGCTCGAGGTAATGGCGCTGACAGCCAGGTTGGCGCCCGCGGAATCGCCGCCGATCGCGATCCGCCGGCCATCGCCATTCCATCGGCGCGCGTTGTCCGCCGCCCATCCAATGGCGAACATCGAATCTTCCAGCGCTGCCGGGAACGGATGCTCGGGGGCCAGTCGATAGTCGAGAATGATGGTCAGATAACCCGCTTCGGCAAACTGCATCCCCAGCTTGCGAAACGAGGTTGGGCTGCCGAATGCCCATCCACCGCCGTGCAGGTAGATGACCACCGGATGTCGACCGGCACCCTTGGGCACCGCGACGTCGGCACGAAGGCCCGAGCGCAGCTCGACGTTTTGTTCGAGGCCGCCAATTGCCGGAAGATCATGGTTGTAAACGGTCGCCAGCTCTTCCCAAGCGCGGCGTTGCGCAACAATGTCGCCGGTGGGATTCCAGGCCGGCAATTGACTCAGAATCTGACGGTCGTGTTCGCTGATCATAGGTCGTAGCAGCCCCCCTTAGCCTTCGATGCTTTGCAGCTCCGGCCGGCAAGTTATCTCTGCGCATCCGTTAGAACAGTTGGCGTCGCCGTCGTCGCTGGCGGGGCGGCCGCGATGAAATAGATCCATTTGCTGCAACAGTATCGAATGTCCTTTGCCCACACACGCAAATTACGCATCCGCACCGGGACGTTGGCCTGTTCACTTTTTCTTCCGGCGGGCTTTGCGTCCCTTCCGGGCGGCCAGCGCCTTATCGATCGCGAACTCGTCGAGCTTATGGCCCTGTCTGATGAGGGCCGAGAGCCACCGCGGTCGAGCGCCACGGCCTGCCCACGTCTCGCCGCCAGGTCCGCGATACTTAGGCGGAACTTTGCGCCCTTTCAGCGCAGAGCGGCGGCCGAATCCGGTCCGGGAATTCCTTGCAGCGCCGCCGCTTTCAGCGCCTAGGCGAGAGAGTTGCTTTTCCAGTTCGCTGCGCTTTTGACTAAGCCTTTTGTCAATGTCGCCGCGCAGTGCAAGCAACGCGTCAACGTCCATACCTTTAAGATTAATTGCGGCCATAAGGGGCTCCCATTCGTGGACCGTAGAGCGTGATAGAACTATTCAATCGAAACGAAAGGCAAGCACGCCAAAGTGGCATACATGGCAACATACATTAAGGGTATGCGCGTTTTCATCTGGTAGTTCGCCACAGGCGACATAGGACCGCTCGGAGAAGGCCGTGCCATTCGACACGAGCATCGCTCGCATGCCGCCGCCGCTCGTCGCCCTCACCCAGCTCCGAGCGACGTCGATGCCGCTGACGCCCCGGCGTCAGACGATGGATGCCGCCCCGACTCCGCGTTGCAAACGGCACGCCGCGCCGGTGCGGCTATTCTGCAACACTGCGCGGCAACTTGTACGCACTTAAGCTTAAAGCATCGACAGCGGCCGCGCGGCTTGTAGAATTTCAAGCTGCTGTAAAAGGGTTCGGGCTTCAAACACTCGATCTTGCGAGGCTTTGCCATGCTTGCACGCTTCCTCGCTGGCGGCGCGTGCGCCGTCGGCGTGCTCGCCGCCGTCTTCGTGGCGCCGGCGGCCGCCAATCCCTACGACCAGCAGGTTCGCGGCAGCGGCCGCTCGTTTTTCGCCACTCTGTTCGGTCCCTCGACGGCACGCACGGTAGTAAGTTACTCCGGCAGTCAGAAACCCGGCACCATCATCATCAGTACGGCGCAGCGCCGGCTCTATCTCGTGCTCGGCAACGGCCAGGCGCTGAGCTATGCCATCGGCGTGGGTCGCGAGGGCTTCTCCTGGAGCGGCGCCACCCAGATCAGCGCCAAGCGGGAATGGCCGGACTGGACGCCGCCCGCGCAGATGCTGCATCGCCGGCCGGACCTGCCGCGCCATATGGCCGGCGGCATCGACAACCCCCTCGGCGCTCGCGCGATGTATCTCGGCTCGAGCCTCTATCGCATTCACGGCTCGAACGAGCCGGACAGCATCGGCCAGGCGACGTCGTCGGGCTGCATCCGCCTGACCAACGAGGACGTGATCGATCTCTACAGCCGGGTCCGGATCGGCACGCCGGTGATCGTGCAGTAGCCGACGACGCAGACGGGACATCAGACGACCGGCGGCGCAGACGCATCCTGCGTCCGCGGCGCGCGTCAGCGCGTCAAGCCTTTACCCGCGAGATCGTCGAGATAGTCCTGCCAATAGGCCTGCCGGTTTCGACCGAGCGCGAGAAAGTAGTCCCAACTGTAGATGCCGGTCGAATGCATGTCGTCGAACACGAGCCGCACCGCGTAATTGCCGATCGGATTCACCTCGAGAATGGCGACGTCCTTCTTGCCCGCGACGGTCTTGCGCTCGTCGGGGGAATGGCCCTGCACCTCGGCGCTCGGGCTCTTGACGCGCAGATATTCGGCGCTCAGGTCGAAAGTCTCGCCGTTGTCGAAGGC
>VAZL01000778.1:0-2224 GCA_005883445.1 Alphaproteobacteria bacterium
CAGTGCTGTAGAGCCCACTATTGCAAGAAGACATCGCCGCCGTGATGACGACTAAGTTGACGATGTCAGCGGCGCCGGGGATGCCGATCCTAGTAAAGGCGACGACGAACGGGCTTATCCGTGGGTCGAGCTGATTCCAGGGGACCAGCGACATGATCACGATCAACGCGCCAATATAGAAGATCAGGATACGGTAGATGATGCTGTTGGTGGCCCGAGGCAGGACGACCTCGGGATTTTCGGCCTCACCGGCGGTCACGCCGATCAGCTCCACTCCCTGAAATCCGAACATCACCATCTGGAATGTGAGCAACACGCCGAGGATGCCGAAGGGCAGCAAACCGCCATGCGACCAGAGATTCGAAAAGCCCGCTGTCGCCCCCAAGTCTCCAATGCGGAAAAGGATGACTGCCAGCCCGCCCACAATGAGCATGACAATCATCGCCACTTTGATCAGCGCAAACCAGAACTCCATCTCGCCGAACACGCGCACAGCCAGCATATTCGCGCTGTAGAGCACAACCAGCGCAGCCAATACCGGTATCCATTGGGGAAGGTCGGGAAGCCAGTAGCCTACATACACGCCAATGGCCGTAAGTTCGGCCATGCCGGTCACGACCTACATGAACCAGTAGGACCAGCCCGTAGCGAATCCAGCGAAAGGACCGATGAATTCGTCGGCATACATCACGAACGACCCTGCGACCGGACGATACAGGAGCAATTCGCCTAGAGCGCGCATGATGAAGAAAATCATCACACCGCCGAACGCGTACCCTAGTATGAGCCCGGGACCCCCATTCTGGATGGCCTTGGCGGAGCCCAAAAACAGGCCCACACCAATGGCACCGCCGATGGCAATAAGCTCGATATGCCGGCTCTTCAAACCGCGCGTCAGCTTCGTCTGATCGGAAGTTTGTATCTGGCTAAGACCCGATCCCGTCATTCGGGAGGCTCACTTCTCTCGAGTGGTTTGGTGTCCGGTCCCGAAATGGCCATCGAAGTTATAGCAGAACTCGATCGCTCACGAGCAATGACGACCAGATGCGCTTCCGGCTGCTCCGGGCTGTCGAGTCCGGGCTTTAGGCGGAGTGTTGCCCACCGCGTCGATGTTTCAAATGTTCGCAATGTCCGGTTCGGGTCATCCGCGACCGAGGCCGGCGAAGCCAGGCACCCGCGTTCGTCCGCTTCGCCCCGGAAGCAGACAAATACGCCGACATCGCGGTAGGCCCGCTGAGTGCCACAAGCCGCCATTGCGGCTGACAAGACCGCACGCCGACCTGCTTTATCCCGCACGCCAGCACATAACACTTTTTTGTCTTGGCCCGGCCGCAGGCTGTGTGACAGAATTGCTACGATCAAATGTCAGTTCGGTTACACGCGGAGCGATCCATGAGTTTGGAACGGCGGGCGCGGTCGAGGTCCTTGGCTTGGTCAAATCCGCTCGCGTGGTGGTGGTCTCTGTTGACGCTGGTGAGCGCCATCAATATCGCGGCCTGGTTCTCGCTCTACCACTACCTGCAGAAACCGCGGACCGGGGGTCTCGGCAGCACGGCGGGCAACGAGGTGATGCTCCTTCTCTGCGCGGCATACGTCTTTGGCTGCGCATTCAGATCGTTCCTTCCGCGCGCGGATGTTCAGCGGATCTGCCTATTCGACACCTGGCTGTCGAGCGTCATGATCGGACGGTCGGTGGCGACCGTGGCCGAGGTCTGCTTCGCGGTGCAGTGGGCGATTGCCCTCCATCAGCTGGGCGTCATGACGGGAGCGGACACCACCTTGAACGCCGCCTGGGTGATTGTGCCGTTGATCCTGATCGCGGAATGCTTCTCATGGTATGCGGTGCTGACCAAGAAATACTTCGGCAACGCAATCGAAAATTCGATATGGGCGTTGGCTTTCTTCATCGTCGCGGTTGGCCTTTGCCGGTTGCTGCCGGAGTTCGACGGTGCGGTTCGCGTGGCCCTCGTCGTCGCGATCATCGGCATCGCTGGCTATCTTGCGTTTCTGGCGACCATCGACATCCCGATGTATCTGACGAGATGGCGGGCCGAAGCTGCAAACGGCAGCAGACCTCTGAGTCCTCTGGAGGGTCTGCGTGACGCGAGCTTTCGTTGGGTCGTGACCCACGACATCGCCGAGTGGAAGGATGAGATTGCCTGGATGTCGCTTTATTTCAGTGCGGCGGTCTGGGCCAGCCTCGCGCTATGCGTTTGCTATTGCG
>VAZL01000778.1:2458-7296 GCA_005883445.1 Alphaproteobacteria bacterium
CACGTGCGGTTGCGAACTTCGGGTTCAAAAGCGGCACTAGAATTATAGAGTTGCTAGTGTCCCTTTGATTCCGAAGTTCGCATCGGAGGGGTGCCGCACGGGTTTGCGAACTTCGGAATCGGGACACTAGTGCCGCGAACCCAAAGTTCGCACACATCGTGCGGCACGTGCGGTTGCGAACTTCGGGTTCAAAAGCGGCACTAGAATTATAGAGTTGCTAGTGTCCCTTTGATTCCGAAGTTCGCATCGGAGGGGTGCCGCACGGGTTTGCGAACTTCGGAATCGAGACACTAGAGTCATCATGAGCCGCGATTTTCAGCTGCCCGGCCGCTCGGCGGTCATCGCTTGCGAGGGCATGGCCGCGACCTCGCATCCGCTGGCGAGCCTCGCCGCCATCGAGGCGTTGCGCGCCGGCGGCAACGCCGCCGACGCGGCAGTCACCGCGGTCGCGGTCCTGTGCGTGGTCGAGCCGCAGATGACCGGCATCGGCGGCGATTGCTTCTGCATGCTGCAGGCGCCGGGTCAGCCGGTCTGGGGTTACAACGGCTCCGGACGCGCCGGCGCGCGAGCCTCGCTCGAGGCGCTCATGGCGCGTGGCATCTCCGCCATCGCGGGCGACTCGATCCACGCCGTGACCGTGCCGGGCGCGATCGACGCCTGGGCGGCGATCCTCGACGCGCATGGAAGCTTTTCCCTCGATCGCGCGCTCGCTCCGGCGATCCACTACGCCGAGCGCGGATTTCCCGTCGCCGCGCGCATCGCCTGGGACTGGGCTCGAGAGGTCGGCAAGCTGCGCGCCGATGCCGGCGCCGCGCGCCATTTCCTGTTCGACGGCTTGGCGCCGGCGGAAGGCGACGTCGTCAAACTCCCGGCGCTGGCGCGAACGCTCCGCACGATCGCAGCGAAGGGCCCGCGCGCGTTCTACGAAGGGCCGATCGCCGACGACATCGTCGCGACCGTTGCCGCCCGCGGGTCCTTCCTCACCGCCGAGGACTTTGCTCGTCATCGCGGCGAGGCGGTCGCGCCGATCAGCACCAATTATCGCGGTCTCGACGTGCTGGAATTGCCGCCCAATACGCAGGGCCTGACCGCGCTGGTGCTGCTCAACATCCTGGAGCGCTTCGATCTCGCCGCGCTTGATCCGCTCGGTCCCGACCGCTTCCATCTGGCGCTCGAGGCGGCGCGGCTCGCCTATGCCGTGCGCGATACCCACGTCGCCGATCCCGCTTTCATGCGCGCCGCGGTGCCGGCGTTGCTCGACAAGGGTTTCGCGGCCGAGCTCGCCGGCCGCATCGGCCGCGCGCGGCGCATGCCGCACGCGAGCGCGCCGGCGCTCGGCAGCGACACCGTCTATCTCACCGTGGTCGACCGCGACCGGATGGCGGTCTCGCTGATCAATACGCTCTTTTCCCATTTCGGCGTCGGCATCTGCACGCAGGAGACCGGCATCCTGCTGACCACTCGCGGCGCCTGTTTCGTGGGTTCGGGGTCATGGGCTCACACTACCAGCCCATGGGGCACGTGCAGGTCGTCACCAACATCGTCGATTACGCCATGGACGTGCAGGCGGCGATCGACGCCCCGCGCGCATTCTTCGTGGGAGAGACGACCGTGGTCGAGCTCGGGCTGCCGCACGCGTGCGTCGAAGGGCTGCGGGCGCGCGGCCACGAGGTGGCATTGGCGCCATCGCCGTGGGGTGGCGCCCAGGCGATCCGCATCGATTGGGAACGGGGCGTGTTGATCGGAGGCTCCGATCCGCGCAAGGACGGCTGCGCGTTGGGCTATTAGTCGCGCCGACGCAAACGCTTGCTGGCTTAGGTCTTATCCTTGTCGCTCAAGCGGTCGAGGCGCTTCTGCATCTCGTCCATCTGGCGTTTGAGCTCGTGGATCTCCTCGCCGCTGCCGCCCGGTTGCGCATTGCTTTTTTCGGGCTCTCCCGACGCCTGTCCCTCGCGCCGCGCGAACGGCGTGAACATGGCAAACGCGCGTTCGAACATTTCCATGTTCCGCCGCACCTGGTCCTCGAGCGCGCCGAAGGGGCTGCCGCCGAAGGCCTGCGCCATGTGCTCGCGAAATTTTTCCTGCTCGCGGGTGAGCGAGTCGATGGAGACTTCGAGATAGCGCGGCACCAGCATCTGCATGCTGTCGCCATAGAAGCGGATGAGCTGACGCAGGAAAGCGATGGGCAGGAGGCTTTGCCCCTCCTTGTTCTCTTGCTCGAAGATGATTTGCGCCAACACTTGCCGGGTGATGTCCTCGCCGGTCTTGGCGTCGTGAACGATGAAATCTTCGCCCGCCTTCACCATGCCCGCGAGGTCTTCGAGCGTGACGTAGGTGCTCGTGCCGGTGTTGTAGAGCCGTCGGTTGGCGTATTTCTTGATGGTGACCGGTTCCGCGGGCATGGGTGAGCTCGGTTCGCGCCTATCCGTTGGGCAGCATAGCCTGTTTTTTTTAAGCGCGGCCACCGTTTTATCGGCGGGCGCGGCGGCGCCAGAACCGGGTCAGCGGGGCTCGCGGACAATTGATGCAGAACAGACCGGCAATCCTTCCAATTGACAGGCCGGCGCCCACATTCCAAGGATGCGGCCGTAGCCGGCGGACTGCCGCCGCCGCATGCGGGCCTGCCCGATAGCCAGGCGAGTTTCCGACGCCATCCAGCCGAGTACCAAAGGGAGTTACGACATGAAGGACGATATTGTCATCGTCGCTGCGGCCCGCACGCCGGTCGGCGCCTTCAATGGGGCATTTGCGAGCCTTGCGGCCCACGAGTTGGGGAAGGTCGCGATCCAGGAGACGCTCAAGCGTGCGGACGTGGATGGCGCCCAGGTCTCCGAGGTCATTTTGGGTCAGATCCTGACCGCGGGCCAGGGCCAGAACCCCGCGCGGCAGGCTTCGATCGCCGCCGGCGTCCCGGTCGAGAGTCCGGCCTGGGGCGTCAACCAGCTCTGCGGTTCGGGGCTGCGCGCGGTCGCGCTCGGCTACCAGGCCATCCTCAATGGCGACTCCGAGATCGTGGTGGCGGGAGGACAGGAATCCATGAGTCAGGCGCCGCACTGCGCCCATCTGCGCAGCGGCGTGAAAATGGGCAACTTCGAGATGGTCGATACCATGATCAAGGACGGCTTGTGGGATGCCTTCAACGGCTATCACATGGGCAACACCGCCGAGAACGTCGCCCGCCAGTGGCAGATCACGCGCGCGCAGCAGGATGAGTTCGCGGTGGCGTCTCAGCACAAGGCCGAGGCCGCACAGAAGGCGGGAAAGTTCAAGGACGAAATCGCGCCGGTGACGGTGAAGACCCGCAAGGGCGACATCGTCGTCGATACCGACGAACATCCCAAGCACGGCACCACGCTCGATGCGATCGCCAAGCTGCGACCAGCCTTCGCCAAGGACGGTACCGTCACCGCCGCGAATGCGTCGGGCATCAATGACGGCGCGGCGGCGGTGGTGCTGATGAAGGCGAGCGAGGCGGCCAAGCGCGGCAAGACGCCGCTCGCGCGCATCGTGTCGTGGGCGCATGCGGGCGTTGATCCGGCGATCATGGGCACCGGACCCATCCCGGCGTCGCGCGCCGCGCTCAAGAAGGCCGGCTGGACTATCGGCGATCTCGATCTGATCGAAGCGAACGAGGCGTTCGCCGCGCAGGCCTGCGCCGTCAACAAGGATCTCGGCTGGGATACGTCGAAGGTCAACGTCAACGGCGGGGCGATCGCGCTCGGCCATCCGATCGGCGCCTCGGGCGGGCGTGTGCTGATCACGCTGCTCTACGAGATGCAGAAGCGCAATGCGAAGAAAGGCCTCGCCACGCTTTGCATCGGCGGCGGCATGGGCATTGCGATGTGCGTCGAAAGATGAGACGACGGAAGGCGGAGGCGGATGACGTCGGGACCTCTGGTCTGCCGCCGACATAACAAGACGGTCCGTCGCAGGGAGGAGCGGATATGTCACGCGTCGCGGTGGTGACGGGTGGAACGCGCGGAATCGGCGAGGCGATATCGAAGGCCCTCAAGGCCGCGGGCTACAAGGTCGCGGCGAACTACGGCGGCAATGACGCGGCGGCGCAGAAGTTCAAGGCCGCCACCGGCATTGCGGTCTACAAGTGGGACGTCGCCTCCTACGATTCCTGCACCGCCGGCCTCAAGCAGGTCGAGGCCGATCTCGGCCCGGTCGAGGTGCTGGTCAACAACGCCGGCATCACCCGCGATACCATGTTTCACCGCATGACGCCGGAGCAGTGGGGCGCGGTCATCAATACCAACTTGAATTCGCTGTTCAACATGTGTCGCCCGGTGATCGAAGGCATGCGCAGTCGCAAGTTCGGCCGCATCATCAACATTTCCTCGATCAACGGCCAGAAGGGACAGATCGGTCAAGCCAATTATTCCGCCGCCAAGGCCGGAGAGCTTGGCTTCACCAAGGCGCTGGCGCAGGAAGGCGCCAAGAGCGGAATCACCGTCAACGCGGTGTGCCCCGGTTATATCGCCACCGAGATGGTCAAGGCAGTGCCGCAGGACGTGCTCGAGAAAAGCATCCTGCCGCACATCCCGCTCGGCCGGCTGGGCGAGCCCGAGGAGATCGCCCGCTGCGTCGTCTTCCTCGCGTCCGACGAGTCCGGCTTCATCACCGGCTCGACGCTGACGGCGAACGGCGGCCAGTACGTCATTTGAGGGCCGACGGCGACCAGTCCTTCGGCGCAAGCTCGAAGCCTTTGAAATCGAATCCGGGCGCCACCGTGCAGCTCACCAGCGTCCACTCGCCCAAGCTTTGCGCCGCCTGCCAGGCGTGAGCCGGCACGATCGCCTGCGGGCGCTCGCCGGCGAGGAGATCGGCTCCCA
>VAZL01000778.1:7417-9083 GCA_005883445.1 Alphaproteobacteria bacterium
GGTCGCGGAACGTCTCGCGAAAATGTCCGCCTTCGGGATGCGGCTTGAGGTCGAGCAGGCGGATCACCTCGGCGGCGGAGGGCATCGTGGCTCCTTCATCGAACATGCGCAGATTGTCTTCCGGGAGTAACAATTCTACGCTGTGATCGCGTTCCGAGCGAGGCGCCGGCCGCCGCTTCGGCCGCACGTAGGACAAGAGGAGGCGACAGATGGTGAGGTATTTTGCCCGGTTTGCAGTGGCAGCCGTGGCGGCAACGTTGTGGCTTCTCTCGCCGACGGAGCAAAGCGCGCGCGCACAAGCGGACTGGATCAATGCCCTGCGCCAGGGCGGATACGTGATCGTCTTCCGCCATGGCGCCACCCACCAGGACCAGGCCGACACCGATCCGCTCAATCCCAAGAACGTCGCTCAGCAGCGCCAGCTCAACGAAGCGGGCCGTGCGAAGGCCAAGGAGATCGGTGACGCGTTCCGCAAGCTCAGAATCCCCGTCGGCCAGATTCAGAGCAGCGTGTTCAATCGCGCGGTCGAAACCGGCGCGCTGATGGGCCTGGGCGATGTGACCTCCACCCCCGACCTCGCCGAAGGCGGGTTGGTGGTGACGCCGATCGAGAACAATCGGCGCGCCCAGGCGCTGCGCAAGCTCGCGGCGACGGTGCCGCCCGCCGGCACCAATATCGTCGTCGTCACCCACAAGCCCAATATTCTCGATGCCTTCGGCAAGGACTGGTTCGACGTGCGCGAAGGCGAGGCGTCGGTGTTCCAGCCCGGCGGCGGCGGATACAAATTGATCGTGCGCGTGCCGGCCGACGAGTGGAGCAAGCTCGCGCAAGCAGTGCCGAATTGATCGCGATACGAAATTCGCGTGACACCGCCGACCAGGCCCCGTTGCTTTCAACGGACCCTCGCGCTTGAGCTTCGCGAGGATCGAAAATTGGGTCGTGCGCAGGCCGGTCGTCGCAGCGCGCCAATGTCGTCGCGCGCGCGTGATGCTTCAGTCGCTGATCGCGTTGTCGGGAGAGGACCATGAGTGAGGCCGCGGTCAAACAGATCGTGCTTGCGTCCCGGCCCAAAGGGCTGCCGACCCACGAGAACTTCCGCCTGCAAGGAGTGCCGATGCCCGAGCTGCCGCCGGGCGGCCTATTGCTGCGCGTGCTCTACCTGTCGCTCGATCCTTACATGCGCGGCCGCATGGACGACCGCAAGTCATACGCGAAGCCGGTCGGCCTCGGCGAGTTGATGACCGGTGAAAGCGTGTGCGAGGTGATCGCGTCCGACCAAACCGGTTACGCCGTGGGCGACATCGTGTTGGCGCACACCGGCTGGCGCACGCACGCGGCCTCGGCGAGCGCCGCCTTGCGCAAGCTCAACCCCGCCGTGGCTCCGATCACCACCGGGCTCGGCGTGCTCGGTATGCCCGGGTTCACCGCCTACGCGGGTCTCAACTTGATCGGTAAGCCCAAGCCGGGCGAAACGGTCGTTGTGGCGGCCGCAAGTGGCCCCGTGGGCTCACTGGTTGGGCAGCTCGCCAAGATCTCAGGCGCGAAAGCGGTCGGCATCGCCGGCGGCCCGGAAAAATGCCGCTCTGTCCTCGAAGAATTTCACTTCGATGCCGCTGTCGATCATCGCGCGCCTGACTTTGCCGAGAAGCTCGCGGCTGCCTGCCCA
>VAZL01000779.1 GCA_005883445.1 Alphaproteobacteria bacterium
CTTGTACACAATGGCGTCCATCTCGATCTTGGTATTGATGACCGCGCGTGCCTCGACGGTCGTGCGCGCCAGCACGGCATCCTTGAAGTGTTCTCCGAATACCCGGTTGTAGCGGCCGAAGTCGCGGCATCCCCGAGATAGGTCGTGACGCGCACGACATCCGACAGTGTCGCCCCTTCTTCGGCGAGAATTCGACGAATCGCCTCGATCGTGCCCCGCGTCTCTTCCTCGATCGTTCCCGAGATCATGTTGCCGTCGGCATCCTTCGCAACCTGGCCTGAAACGAAGATGAAATCGCCCGCGCGCACCGCCGGATGAAAAGGCAGGTTCGGGTTCTTCTTTCCGATCGGATAGATATCCTTGCGGGTAGCGCGTGCGTCCTGCATGGCGTTGATCCTCAATGAAGTCCCTTCACTTCGATGATGTCGACCCCGCGAACGCGATCCACGAGGTAGATCAGCCCGCGATCGTCGACCGTGACGTCATTGGAGGAAGGGCGCTCCTCGCCGTCTGCCGGATCTGGCAAGAAATGGCCAACCTCCCGCGGAACGAACGGGTCCGCGATGTCAACGAGGCGCAGCCCTTGCGCAAACCACGCGAACGGGATCACGGTGCCGCGGAAACGCTCCGATGGCTGGTGGCAACCGCTCATCGGCGGTTGCGGGCTGCCGTCGACGTCGAGCCCCGCCACCTGGAATGTCGCGATCGGCACCGGCAGTTGCTCGAGGGTGATGTCGTAAATCCAGGCGAAGGAGGGTGACGCCGGCCGCAGCTTGGCGACGTCCTCGTCCGCCACCACCATGATGCGGCGGCCCTTGAGCGGTTGCGGAATCGGCAGACATGTATGTGTCGGGTGCGCAAACGCCGGGCTGGTGTTGGTATGCGCCACCATTTTCGGCCGCGCCATGTCGGAAATATCCAGGATGAAGAGCCCATGATGCCAGTAGCTGACATAGAGGCGATTGCCCATGCGCAGCGGATGATGACAGCGCGGCGCGGGCCAATTGTCCCAAGGATAGGGTTCTCCCCCGGCCTTCCACTGGCCGGGGATCCACCAGCGCCCAACCTCGACCGGGCGGGCAGGATCGGCGAGATCGAGGATCATCATGATGTTGCCGACATAGCCCTCGGCCGTCGGCGACAGGTAGGCGTAGCGGCCATCGAAATCGTAGCGGTGCACGCCGCGGCCGGCGGTGCGCCACTTGGTGAGGAGCTTCGGCGTGCTGGGGCGCGAGACATCGTAGATTGCGATGCCCCCGCCGAACTCGGCCGGTCCGCTCTCGCCCAGCCGCTCGTGGTTGACGATCATGATGCCGTTCGCCACCCGCACCTTGTGGGAATGCCAACCCTGCGGCAGATCGATGGTCGCGAGCTTGCGAGGTTGGCGCGGATCGGCCACGTCCACGATCGTGGTGCCGCTCGGCCAGCGCATGTGCCCGATAAAAAGCGTCGTGCCCTCGACCCAAACTTGCCCCCCGCCCGGGCAGTCGAGGTGCGATATTAGCGTGGTGTTCGATCGACTCGACACAAAACGCTCGACCAAGTGACGTTCATCCGGGCGGGCTACCGCCACTGCGCAGCCGGTCCTGGCATGCTCGAGCTCAGGCGATTTTCACGATGCTGCCGGCGGCGTCGCGGCCCCACTTCTTGAAGAGGTGGAAGCATTTCAATGCGGGCTCATCGCTGGCGACGAACAGGATGGCGGGTTGCTTGTTATCGCCGTTGACGTGCTCGAACCAGGAGCCGCCCGGCACCGCTAAATTGTCGAACGCCTGCCAATCGAAGCGCTTGCCGTCGATGATGGAGTGTCCCTGCCCCTCGAACGGCGCGACCAGCAGACTCGCCGTCTGCCGCACCGGTCGCGTCTTCTCGCCGGGACGCAGCACTTGCACGAAGAAGGTCATGGTCTTGAACACCGGACCGCCGGTCAGCGGGTCGACATATTCGATCGACAGCGCCTCGTAAGGATCGCCATCCCAGTCTTTGAACCGTTCGATCAGCTCCTGCATCATCTCCCAGCGATACACGTACTTCGGCGAGGAGAACCCGGCGCCCCGGTGATGTTTCAGGAAGCGAGGCCTGAGCCCGCCATGATCGTAGGCTCGGGCGGAGTAATCGGACGGCACGGTTGCGGTCTGCTGCTTTTTCTTGACCGGCTGGCCGTCGACCATCTCGGTGTACTCGTGCTCGAAATAGACCGCATTCAGCGTCTCGACCAGCGGCAGATCGAGCACGGAAAGATTGACCGCCGGCTCGTTGCCCACATTGCCGTGGTTGTGCCACGTGTCGACCGGGGTCAGCACCATGTCGCCGGGCCCGAAGGTGATGTCCTCGCC
>VAZL01000780.1 GCA_005883445.1 Alphaproteobacteria bacterium
GAATCTCCCGGCGAACGAAACCTTGCCCGGCGCCCAGCAGGCCTGCCAGACGCGCAGATATTCGTTGGTACGCGCGCCCCGTTCGTGGAACGGCACACCGAGCGCGGCAAACTCAGCCTCGTTCCAGCCGGCGCCGACACCAGCGATCAGCCGTCCGCCCGACATCCGGTCGATCGTCGCTAAGCTCTTGGCGGTCGCGACCGGGTTTCGGTACGGCATAATCAGCACCGAGACGCCGACGCCGATGCGGGTTGTGTGCGCGGCGATAAACGACATCGCGACGAACGGATCGTAGACGTTGGTCCACGGTGCAGCGCGGGAAGAGCTATCGACGATGATGTGATCGTTGACGAAGATGGCGTCGAACCCGACCTCCTCCGCCTTTTTCGCGGCTGCGACGATCGCCTCGGGCGACGTCTCGAACCCGAGGTAATCCGAATTGGGGCAGCGGGTCGAGAACCGGAGGGTCATGGTGCCTCGCGAGGGGTGCGGTGCTGAGAACGATATCAGACGAAACCGACCACCGCGTGCGGAACGTAGGGTTCCTCGAGGGCGGCGATCTCCTCGGCTGTCAACTTCACGGCGACCGATGCGATCGCGTCATCGAGATGGTGGAGTTTGGTGGCGCCGACAATCGGAGGAGCCAGGCAAGCGCCACCTGGGCGCGCGGGATGCCGCGTGCCTTAGCGACTTCGGCCACGCGATCGACGACCTTCTTGTCGGCCTCCTGTGTCTTAGCGAACAGCCGAGTCATCGCCTCGTCGGTCTCGGTGCGCATGCTGGTGTAGTCCCAATCGCGGCTCAATTTGCCGCGCGCCTGCGGGCTCCAGGGAATAACGCCGATACCTTCCACCCCGCACAGCGGCAGCATTTCGCGCTCCTCCTCGCGATAGAGCAAGTTGACGAGGTTCTGCATGCTGACGAAGCGGGTCCAGCCGTTCTTCTCGGCAATGCCGAGGGCCCGAGCGAACTGCCAAGCGTGCATCGAAGAGGCGCCGATGTAGCGCGCTTTGCCGGCCTTGACGACATCATGCAGCGCTTCGAGCGTCTCCTCGATCGGCGTGTCATGGTCGAAACGGTGGATCTGATAGAGATCGACATAATCCGTGCCGAGCCGACGCAGGCTGTTGTCGATCTCCGCGAAGATCGCCTTACGTGACAGACCGGCGCCGTTGGGGCCGGGACGCATCCGGCCATAGACCTTGGTGGCAATGACGACCTCGTCGCGGCGCGCGAAATCCTTGATCGCGCGGCCGAGGATTTCTTCGCTGCTGCCGAGCGAATATCGGTTCGCGGTGTCGAAGAAGTTGATACCTGCTTCGAGCGCCTTCTTGATGAACGGCCGGCTCTCCTCCTCCGGGAGACTCCAGGCATGATTGCCGAGATTGCCACCGCCGTAGCTCATGCAGCCGAGGCAAATGCGCGAGACATCGATGCCGGTGCGGCCGAGCTTGGTGTATTTCATCGTTTATCCAAGCCAGTTAAGAGCATCATGCGAAGTGCGGGATGACATCCGACGCGAAGAGTTCGTGAGTCTCGATGTCGTTCCTGTAATCGCTGTTGATCAGCAGGTACACACCGGCGTCCTGATATTGGCCGATCAGATCGATGGCCTTGGACACTGTGCCCACAAAACCCCGCAACGGTCCGCGCTCGGCCAGCCGCTCACGCTTCGCCGCCACAGCGGCCTCGTCGCTGCCGAGCAACCAGCTGTTATTGTGGGTCGTTTCAATCGTAGCGTAGTCACGCTGCGCGGCGTCGCAATGCTCACGAAGTACCGCAAGCTTGTGCCTCACCGTTTCCGGATCACCGCCGACGTTGCAGGCATCGGCCAGGCGAGCGACCGCGCGCAATGTAAGCTGCTCGCCGCCGCCCGCGATCATCACCGGCGGTCGCGGCTTCTGGACCGGCTTCGGCTCGAGGATCGCGTCCTCGACATGAAATATCTGCCGTGAAAAGTTGTTCGCTTGTCCGTCCACATCGCGAGGATAAGCCGGACAGCCTCCTCCATCTGCCGAATGCGCACCGCTGGCCGCGCCGGGAATTCCCAACCATACTGGCTGTACTCCGTCTCGAAATAACCGGCGCCGATGCCAAGCGTCAGCCGCCCCCGGCTGATCAGATCGACACCGGCGGCGATCTTGGCGAGATGCGCGGGGTTGCGGTAGCCGACCGACGTGGCGAGGGTGGCGAGACGAATGCGGTTGGTCACCGCCGCCAGCGCCGACAAGACAGTCCAGCCTTCCATGAAAGGTTCATCGGGCGCGCCGACGCCGCCGATCTGGATCAGATGGTCCATCACCGAGAACCAGACGAAGCCGTGGTTCTCGGCCCATTGCGCCTTCGCTTTCACCGCCTCGAACGCTTCCGCCGGGTCGGGACCGTACACCCATGACGGGTTGTGAATGCCGAACTTCATCGAAATCACTCCCATTCTTCCTAA
>VAZL01000781.1 GCA_005883445.1 Alphaproteobacteria bacterium
CGTTTCCTCGTCAATGCGCCCTGGATGGCGGTTTGGCCGGGGCTTGCAATTTTTCTTGCTGTTCTCGCCTTCAACTTGGTCGGCGACGGCCTGCGCGACGCGCTCGATCCGCGCTCGCGTTGATTGTGGCGCCTCTCGGCGGGGCGTGGGCGTGAAAATAGTTTTGCAACACAATCTGCGACTGACGAACTTTGTTACCGCTAAATCCAAACATCATTTTCGGCTGTGCGCTCACCGCCCACATGGCCCGTATTGAGTATGCCACGCGGCTCGATCAGCAATAGTTTGACCTCGTGTTCGGCGTAAGGCTTGTGCTCTACGCCCTTCGGGACAACGAACATATCGCCCGCCGACAACTGGACCGCACCATCGCGAAAATCGATCCTCAGAACGCCCTCGAGCACGATGAACGTCTCATCCGTATTCTTGTGATCGTGCCAAATGAAGTCGCCCTGCAGCCGAACGAGCTTGAACTGGTAGTCGTTCATTTCGGCTATGACCTTCGGCTGCCATTGCTCGTCGAATAGCCCGAACTTCTTGCCGAAATTGATCGCCTCGTAGGTCATGTGGTCTCTCTGTCGATAGTCGTGCATCGCGCGATTTCGCATTCGTGCCAAATCCAGACATTCGAACAACTCGTTTCCCGATTTGGCAGCAAGCTGAGCAACTCCAGCCACTTCACTCGGTCGCGGGATCAAAGAGGCCCAATCCGGTCAGGTTGCCGCCGGCCGCGTCAGGCTCGCAATGAAGCCGCTTGCGATGGGAGCGCCTTCTTGCCAGTCCCGGCAAAAACGTCGAGCGCCGCGTTCACTGCGGCCCCGTCCTCCAACGGATAGCCCATCTGCCGGATGACGGTTTCGAAGGCCCCGAGCGCGGCGACCATGTCGGCCTCGGAGAAGGCCCCCATCGTCCCCCAACGCCACATCTTCCCGGCCATCTTGCCCTGTCCGCCGGAGATCACGACGCCATGCTCGTCGCGCAGCTTCGTCAGCACGGTTTTGTTGTCGAGGCCGTGCGGCGTGAGAATGCCCGTCACGGTGACCGAATGCACGCCGTCACGTGAGAAGATCTGCATCCCGAGCGCCTTAATGGCTTGATGAAGCGCGTCGGTGTAGCGCGCGTGACGCGCCCAGACGTTCCGGGGCCCTTCCCTTTGGTAAAGGTCGATCGCGACGTCGAGTGCAAAAGCGACCGAAACCGGCGGCGTCCAGGGCGGCTCGCCCTTGTCGAAAAACTCTTTGTGCTTCTGTAAATCGAAGTAGAAGCGCGGCGCCTTGTTCGCCTTTATCTTCTTCCACGCGCGCGAGCTGACCGCGACCATCGCGAGGCCGGGTGGACACGCGAGCGCCTTTTGCGATGCAGCGCAGACGACATCGAGCTTCCACTCGTCCATCTTGAATTCGCTCGCGCCCAACCCGCTCACGGAGTCGACGACGACGTAGGCGGGGTGATCCCCGATCGCGCGCGACATCGCGCCCAGATCGATCTGCACGGCGGTGGACGTCTCGTTGTGGGTCAACAGGATGCCGGTGATCTTCTTTTCGCGGTCGGCACGCAGCCGCGCCGCCAACGCTTCAGGGTCGATCCCGGCGCCCCATGGCGTCTCGAGCATCTCGACGGTGCAGCCCCACATCTTCGCGATCGTGGCGATGCGCTCGCCAAAAACGCCGGTCGGGCACGCGAGGACAATGTCACCCGGGCCGAACATGTTGGTCACCGCCGCCTCGAGGCTGCCCGTCCCCGATGCGCCCAGCAACAATACATCGCCTGTCGTTGCGAAGATCGATTGCATGCGTTCCGCGATGCCGTGGAGCAGGCGCGCGTATTCGGGGCCGCGATGATTGATCAGCGG
>VAZL01000297.1 GCA_005883445.1 Alphaproteobacteria bacterium
CGGATCCAGTCCTCGAGGTCTCTGACCGAATCGCAGCCGACGCAAAGCTTGATGAGATGAAGGGTCACGATGGATGTTGCCGAACCAACTGTGACGAAATCATAGCGCGCGGGGCTTGCGTTGCCATGCGCGCTGTAAGCTTATCCTCAGAAGATGGGCGCGTTTACTGCGCGGGAGCGGCGGGCGTCGGCGTCGCGCGCGCGGGGGCGGCGCTCGCGGGCGGGCGCGCCTGCGAATTCGTTTGCGCTGGCCGGCGCGGCGGCGTCGGTGTGGCGGCGTCGGCCGCGCCGGTCGTGTCTTGGGGCGGCCGCTGCTCTTGGGGCGGCCGCTGCGCCGGCGGCGGTTCCGCGGTCATGATATTGACCGGCGGGATCGAGGTTGCCGACGGGAAGAAGAGGTTATTCGGCACCTTCGCCGCCGCGCTCGGCGCAGGCGACGGCGGCGTGCTCGCCAGCGCCCGGCCGCCGGCGGCCGGCCAGTTCGCCGCATAAGTCTTGATCCGCGCGTCGAACGGGCGCCCCGCGAGATTGACTTTGATGCGGCTGGTGTCTCCCAGCCAGGCGAAGGCGCGGCACTGATCCGGCGCGCAGCCGTCGCGCACCGCCAGCACATGCGCCACGACGCCGAAGCGGTCGGCCTCGAGCGCACGGCGCAGGGCGAGCATGCCCGAGGCGGTCTCGCCGTGGCGTCCGAGCTCGCGGGCGGAGGCCAAGAGCGAGAGTTGCGCGGCCACGTAGGATACCGCCGCGGCGGTTGCTTCGGGGCTCGCGAAAAGCGCCTTTTCGCACGCAGCCTCCACCGTCTCGCCCGCGATCGCATCGAGGCAGCCCAACGCGGAACCCGGCATGAACGCGCGCGTCGCCAGCTCGAAGCCACGGGCATCGAGCGCGCGCTGCGTGGCGGCAAGATCGCGGCGGGCGAAATGATCGCGCGCCCACCATCCGGCCAAGGCGAGGATCAGCACGAGGATCGCCACGGACACGCTCGCGCCCTCGCCGCGGCCGCGCACGAGGGCGAGCGCGCAAGCGAGCACGAGGACGGCCGCAATGGCGACAACCGCCCATACCGGGAGCGACACGATGCCGGTCAAATCGAGGGCCGTTTCGCCAGCGCGATCGAGCATGAGCCACTACTCCGGGGAGGAGTATGGCTCAATGGGGGCGGCGCTGGCCACCCCCGCCGGGCCTTTGCGCACGCGCGAGCGCTTGCGCACAAGCCGGCTCCGATTTTGCTGAATGCGTTCCGGCTTGGAACGGTGGAGCTAATTCAGCGGGAAAATTCGAGCTGGCTTTCCCTGGCCACGCGCTCGAACGCCTCATTCGCATTTTTGATGCGATATTGGTAATCGGCGCCGTCGGAGGGCAGCAGCTTCACCACCTCATAGGTGCTGTTGGCGACCATGTGACCAATCGGACGCGACGTGAAGTAGACAGTCTGGCCGATCTGAAACCTGTGTTCTTGCAACGCGGTTCTCCTACACTCGAACGATACGGATTGGCTCGTTTTGAGCGGTGTTCCCCCGATAGCGGCGGAATATAGCAGCAAATCTACAAATTGCCTCGAAAATTCCGTTTTTCGTTCGGCATCGATTTCCGTCGGGTCTGTAGACGAATAGTAAGTCTAGCCAATAGTTTAGACGCAATCATTCAATCGAATTCACCGCATGTCCGGGTCCCCGTCATAGCGGGCATGCTGCCGCGGGCGGTCGAAAGTGCAAACGCCGGGCGGGTGGCGAACGCTGCGCCGACGCGATTCGGTTGAGCGCCGAAGGTCCAAAATCCGAGCCTCGCTCGCGGTCTCTCGCGCGAGCGTCCGAAACACAATGGCGCCGCGTTCATGGCCTACCGGGCTCGCAGCAAGGGGCAGCACGGGGGGACTCCATGCGGTTGATCGTCGGCATCATCATCGGCTGCGCGCTGACCGTTGGCGGCGCCTATATCGCCGACACCGTCTCGGCCGCCGGGGCCAAGCCAGTCATGGTGAACTGGGATGTGGTGGCCAAAAACCTGGACAGCGTCACCACCCTCGCGCGCGCGGGCTGGAAGCGAATTGCCGGGTGATTGATCGGCGCGCGCACTCCTTATCGCGCCCACCGACGACTTTCATGGGATGAAAAGAGCGGCGCGCAGCCGCCCTCATCTGCGATTGCCTATCGCCGAGAACGCTCAGGCCCGCACTTCCTGGCGCTGGAAGACGACATATGCGGCGACGAAGAGCAGGATCGCGCCCGCCACCAGCCCGACGATCTGCGGCCACACGATCAGCACGCTTTGCAGGAGCGGTATCGGCGCATCCGGGATGGCGCCGCGCTCGATCAGGGCGAGGCCCAGTGCCGCGAGCATGGACTGCTGCGTCGAGCGCACGGACGGATCGAGCACGACCGCAACGATCTCGTTGAACAACACGGTCGGAGAAAGCCGCGCGAACGCCTGCCGCGTGTCGAGCACGCCCAAGACATCCCCTGCGGTGGTGACCGCGTCGGCCAGCGCCGGCGAGAACAGCGGCCAGGGAATGGTCAGAAACAACCACAAGCCGAGCGCGACCAGCGCCGCCGTCGCCGCCGCGCGGAACACGACCGAGCACAGCAGCGCGAGCGCGAACCAGAAGCCGGCATAGACCATGGTGACCACGAGCAAGACCAGCGCGCGCGCCATCTCTTCGGCGTTCGGGGGAACCCCAAGCCCGAGCAACCCGAGGCCGATGACCAGCAGCCACAACACGATCAGGCTGACCGACAGGGTGAACAGCCCGGCGGCGAATTTTCCGAACAGCAGGGCGTCGCGATAGATCGGCTGCGCGAGGATGCGCGAGAGGGTGCGGCGGTTGTGCTCGCCATTGACCGAGTCGAAGCCGAGCCCGATCGCGAGAACAGGAACGGATCTTCGGCCGTGATCTCCTTGATTTGATCGACGGCGCCGCGGACCACGGCGATCGCGGTGGCCACCACCAGAACGACGAGCACCACCACGAGGATGCTGGTGAAGTGATCTGCGATCTCCTTCAGCGTCACGACCCCGAAACCGTGCAAGGCCGAACCTTCACGTCGCATGCAGCTCTCCCTCGTGGGTCTGGAAGTAGCGGGAGTAAATCGCCTCGAGGCTCGGCTCCTCGACCGACAGACGCAACAGGCGCCCGCCGGCTGCCACCACCGCGGCCGCGGCTTCCGGCCGCACGTCGCCGGTGGCCAGCAATCGGAGGCGATTGGCGCCCGCCGGTTCGACCTGTTGCACCCCGGGGATCGCCGCGATGCGTTCGGCAAGGCCCTGCCCTTCGGCTTCCACCTCGACGCGGAAGCCGCCGCCGAGCACCTCGCGGCCGAGCTCCGACACCGTGCCGATGAGCGCGATCTTGCCTTGATTGAACAGCGCCACGCGATCGCAAACGCTTTGCACCCGTTCGAGCAGGTGCGAGGATAACAGCACGCTCACACCACGCTTTTTGAGGTCGCGGATGATCTCGAGCAACTCGACGGTGGCCTGCGGGTCGAGACCCGACGTCGGTTCGTCGAGGATCGCGATCTGCGCCTCCTTCATCAGGATTTCGGCGACGCCGAGTCGCTGGCGCATGCCGCGTGAAAAGGTGCTGACACGGTTGTCGGCGACGTCGGCGAGCCCGACGTGGCCGAGCGAAGCGCTGATCCGCTGCTCGCGCTCGGCGCGCTCCAACCCCATCAGCCGCGCGGTGTAGCGCAGGTTGTCGGCGGCGCTGAGCCCATCGTAGAAGCCGATCTGGTCGGGCAGGTAACCGACCTGACGCTTGACCGCCAGCGGCTCGCGGGCGGGATCGTGGCCGAGCACGCGCGCCTGCCCGTCCGAGATGTCGCTCAGGCCGAGCAGCATCAGGATGGTGGTGGTCTTGCCGGCGCCGTTCGGACCGAGCAGTCCGAAAATCTCCCCGCGCGCCACGGAAAACGAAATGCCGTTGACGACGGCCACTCCGCCGTAGCGCTTGGTGAGGTTTTTCGCCTCGATGACGGTGGCGTTCATCGCCGTCCGAACCACACCACGGCGCCGATCATGACCAGCAGCGCCCCGCCGATGAGCGCGATCCCCACGATGCCCCAAATGGTGGAGGTCGTGACCGCGACGCGGAACGACTGGGACGCGGATTCACCGCGCGCGGCGGCCCGCACCGTGGTGACGTAATCGCCAGCGACGGCCTTGGCGGCGGGCGTGACCATCGCCTGCACCTCCTTGTTCTCGTTGGGGGCGATGCGGTCGACGGTCTTCGGCTCGAAATTGACTTTCCAGCCCGTGGGAACCGAGCCCGACAGCTCGATCTGCTCCGCCGGCGCGGCGCTCAGCACCCCCTCGCGGCCGGCAATGTCGATCTTCGGCTGGCCGGTGATGTCGAGCACGAGTTCGGACGCGGCGGTGGCGTCGTCGGCCGATACTTTCGCCGTGACCTTGTATTTGCCGGCCGCGACCGTGTTCGGGGGCCGCACCTTCAGCTTCACGTCCTTCGACTGGCCGGGATCGAGCGGAAGCGCGTTGAGCTCCTGGCTGCCGTATTGCTCGGTATAGGTGGCGTCAAAGTTCTGCGGCGCCTGCGCCGACAAGCTCGCCACCACTTTCTTTGGGCTGTCGTTCTTGATGGTGAGCTGGGACTCGAAGCGCGACTTGGACGTGCCGCGCAGCTCGGGAAGCTGCGGATTGAGCGTGAGCTTGGCAGGCAGATCGGTCGCGAGCTTCACCTCGATGGGAAGCGTTGCGTTGCTGGTCGCGCCGCGCGCGCTCACCGTCAGATTGGTGGTGCCGACGGGAGCGTCCTTGGGCACGTCGAGACGCAGCTCGAGCGGCACGTTGGCATTGGTCGCCGCCAGCGCCGCCGCCACCGGCTGCCCGCCGCCGATCAAGTTCGCCGTCCATCCCGATGGAACCCCGTTGACGGAGAGCGTCAGCCGCTCGGGCGGAAGGCCGTAGTTCTGCAGTTTGAGATTGATCGAGGACGTGCTCCCGGGCCGCAGGGTGACCGCGGGATAATCGGTCAGGAGGAAAATCCCTTTGACGTCGCTCTTGGCTTCTTCCGCCATTGCTGCAGTGCACAAGGCGGCGACGACCGAAAGCACAGCCGAAAATAGAGCGATAACACGATATCGCATGATGACAGCTCCAGGCGATAAAGCAGGAAAGTCCCGCTGTTAGGTGGCCCCCTCCCTGCGGCGCGGAAAAGGCGCTACGGGATGGGCGTGGTTTTCTTTCGTCCCCGGGCCGGAATCAATACACTTCCTCGGGATTTTTTAGGCGCAGTGTCGCAGGCGGTTAGGACACGGCCGCTCATACGCGAAGAACCGTCGGCCAGTCCACCTCGTCTTCCTGCAGCACCCAGGGTTCCTTGAGCGCGGCGGTGCGCCATTCGCCCAAAGCCGGCAGCGCCATGACCGCGTCCATATAGGCGCGGGCCACAGCGCCGACCTCGACGGCATAGGTGTGGAAGCGCGAGACCACCGGGGCATACATGGCATCGGCGGCGCCGAAGCCGCCGAATAAAAAGGCGCCGCCCGCGCCGTAGCGCTTGCGGCACTCCGTCCACATGGCCTCGATGCGCCGCACGTTCGATTCTACCTCCGCGGTGAGCTGGCGCGGCATCACCGGCCGCCACATGTTCATGGGCAAATGGCGGCGCAGCGGAACGAAGCCCGCATGCATCTCGGCCGCGATCGCGCGAGCGAGCGCGCGCGGCGCCGGATCGGCCGGCCAGAGGCGGGCGTCGGGATGCTTCTCGGCGAGGTATTCGAGGATCGCCAGCGACTCCCAGACCTGCGCGTCGCCGTCGACAAGCGCCGGCACCTTGCCGGTGCCCGAAATCTTGGTCACCCGCGCTTTGAAATCCTGGGCATTGAGCGAGATCACCTCTTCGTCGAAAGCAATGCCCGCGACCTTCATGGCAATCCATGGGCGCAGCGACCACGAAGAATAATTCTTGTTGCCGATGATGAGTTTGGGTCTCATTCCCCTGCGCCGTGATGGCTCGCGCCCAGCGGCCGGCCGCCTCGACCCGCGCGGTGGACGTGAACGATGATGCTTGGCGGCATCGCTTGCTTGCGCCGGCGATGGTGGGCGCAGCGCAGCGGCGCGGTCAAGCCCCGGCCTCTCCGGCGAGACCGCTTTTTCAATCGCGCTCGCGCGTTTCAATGGCCGTCGTGCGTCGGTGCCGGAAAGAGCTCCGAGCTGCGCCCCGTGAGCCAATAGACCGCAAGCCCGACCCATTCGCGCACGGCGGTGTCGCTTCGTCGCAGCCCATCGCCCACGCTCGCGAACGGGCGCAGCGCGTCTTCGGCCCCGCGCGTGCGCCAGTCGACCGGGTAGGCTTCGACCGGAAAGCCCGCCTTGCGGAAGACGCCGACCGCCCGCGGCAGGTGATGGGCCGACGTCACCAGCAGCCAGCGTTCGCCCGGCTTGGGCTGGGCGATGGCCTTGGAAAGAGCCGCGTTCTCGACGGTATTGCGAGACCGATCCTCGAGCGTGATGCGCGTGCGCGGGATGCCGAAACTTTCCAGCAGGCGCAGCGCCAAGGGGGCCTCCGCGCCCTCGTCGTAGATGAGCGCGCCGCTGCCGCCCGAGAACACGATGCGGGCGTCGGGATAGCGCCGCGCCAACTCGGCCGCCACCGTCAGGCGTTCGGCCGCCTCGTTGAGCGCGACCTCGTCGCGCGCGGAGGAAACGTCGGGCGAGATCGCCCCGCCGAGCACGATAATGCCGTCGGGCGCGCCGCGCGTTGCGTCCCAGCGCGGGAAGCGCTCCTCCAGCGGTATGATCAGCGCATTGCCGATCGGGGAGAGGCCGAGGATCGCGAGCACGATGAGGCTCGCGAAGGCGAGCGCCCGCCCGGCGCGCGCAAAGCGCGTCGGCAGCAGCAACAGCCCGAGCACGCCGATCGAAACGACGAGGTTGGACGGGATGGCGAAGAAGCCGAGGATCTTGGAGAGGGGAAAGAACATCCACCAATCACTTCTTCTTCCACGCCTCGTAGCGCGCCTTGGTGTCGGCGTTCATGGGATAGAGGCCGGGGAGCTTGGCCCCGCGCTCGACCTCGCCGACGATGAAGCTTTCCATGCGCTCGTGCTCGGCACCCTCCTCGGCGACGAAGGCAAGAAGGTCCTGCGGGATCACCACCGCCCCGTCGTCGTCGCAGACGATGACGTCGCCGGGAAAGATGGCGCAGCCGCCGCAGCCGATCGGCTCCTGCCAGCCGACGAAAGTGAGCCCGTTGACGGACGCCGGCGCGGCGGTGCCGGCGCACCACACCGGCAGCTTGGAGGCGAGCACGCCCGCCTTGTCGCGCACGACCCCGTCGGTCACCAGCGCCGTGACGTTGCGCTTCATCATGCGCATGGTGAGGATGTCGCCGAAGATGCCGGCCGAGGTCACGCCCATCGCATCGGCCACGGCGATGCAGCCGGCCGGCATTTCCTCGATGGCGCCCCGCGTCGAGATCGGTTTCGCCCAGCTTTCCGGCGTCGCGAGGTCCTCGCGCACCGGCACGAAGCGCAGCGTGAACGCAGGACCTACCAGGCGCCCGCCGCCGGCAACGAGCGGCTGCGGCCCATTCATCCAGCAACGGCGGATGCCTTTTTTCAACAGCATGGTGGTGATGGTTGCGGTGGTGATCGCGCGCAGCGTGTCGTAAAGGGCCGCACTCATGGAACACCTCTTTGCGAAACCTCCGTGCGTCGGTTCAGACCGGCGCGATGCCGAGGCGCGCGTCGCGTCGCCGCAGCCAAGCCACGAACGGAATCGACAACAGCACCATCCACGCCTTGCCGACGATCTGGCCGAGCAGGAAATCGAGCGAACCGAAGGCGAGCCACAGGAACACGACGGAATCGACGACCAGTCCCACCACGCCGGACGCGACGACGGCAATGAGGAGCCCGCGCCGCGCGAGCGGGGTATAGACCGCGAGATCGGCGAATTCCGAGAGCAGGAACGCCACCGCCGAAGCGATGACGAGCGCGGGCGGCGCCAGCAACGCCGAAAGCGCAGCGCCCGCGAGAATGGCGAGCGAGGACGCCGCCACCCCGAGCCGGCGCTGAACGAGGTCGCGCAGCACCAGCGCAACGCCCGCCATGGTCACGCCCGAGGGCGCCATCAGCCCCGGCGCCACCGGAATGAGGCAAGGTCCCGCCGGCTGGCACACCGTGCCGGCGTGCCCGATCAACCAATTCGCCACCGGAATGGTGAGCGTGAACAGCGCGAGAAACACGATCCCCTCGTCGCGGCGTCTCGTCTCGATCATCGCGTCGACATCCATTTGGCGAACCCGTCGGCCCGCAACCGGCAGGCCGGGCATGTCCCGCAGCCGTAGCCCCAGTCATGTCGCTGCGAGCGGTCGCCCAGATAGCAGGTGTGGGTATCCTCGACCAGCACGTCGAGCAACGCGTCTCCGCCGATCTCGTGCGCCAGCGCGAAGGTCGCGGCCTTGTCGATCCACATCAGCGGCGTATGGATCACGAAGCGGCGCTCCATCCCCAGGTTGAGCGCCAGCTGCATGGCCTTGATCGTGTCGTCGCGGCAGTCGGGATAGCCGGAGAAGTCGGTCTCGCACATGCCGGCGACGAGATGCTTGGCTCCACGCCGATAGCCGAGTGCGCCGGCGAAGGCGAGGAAGATGAGATTGCGGCCGGGCACGAACGTCGTCGGCAGCCCGCTCTCGCCGATCGCGATGGCGACCTCGCGCGTGAGCGCGGTGTCGGAGATGGCGGCGAGCGCGCCGAGCTCAAGGACGTGATCCTCGCCGAGCCTTGCCGCCCAGGCCGGCGCGAGGGTTTTCATGCGCTCGCGCACGCGCGGCCGTGCCTCGAGCTCGGCGCGATGGCGTTGCTCGTAGTCGAAGCCCACCGTCTCGACGCGAGCGAAACGCTCGAGCGCCCACGCCAAGCACACCGTCGAATCCTGCCCGCCGGAGAACAGCACGAGCGTGCAGTCGGGATCCATCGCGGTCACGATGACGGCTCCAGGCGTGCGAGTGGCGAGTTGCGAGCGAACGGCGCGCAGCTCGAAGCCGGCATGCGCCAACGGTCGTTACTGGCCGCTCGCCCGCTTGCTCGGCTGGAAGGCGAGCTTGCGCGCCAGCGTCGCCAGCTCGCAGCCCTCGCAGTAGCGATTGACCTTAAAGTCGATCCAGTTGTGGGCATAGACGTTCTCGGTCGCAATGCCGTAGCGCTCCTGCAAAAACCGCACCAGCACCAGCCACGCTTGCTTCTGCGCGCGCGTCGCCGGCTTGGCCACGTCCGGGTAGTTGCCCACGAATTCCACGCCGATCGAGTTGGTCTTGATCACGTTGCGATAGGTCTTGGAATTATCGATGTATTTATTGTCGTTTCGATTGGCGCCGTCGCCGTGGGTCGTGATCGCGGTCTCCGCCGTCGCCCAATAGACGGTGCCGTCGGTTTCCACCCATAACATCACCCCGCGCTTGGTGGGATTTTGCGCCTGCGCCTGCGCCATGCTTTTCGCCGAGCCGGCGGGCCCTTCGGTCTGGTGCACGATGATGTTGCGCCAGTTGTTGGCTTCGGCCCGCGAGCCGAGCGGATGCAGGTAGACGATGGTGAGCCCCGGGATCTGCGGCTCGCCAGACCCTCCGGCGAGCTCGCGAAAGCCTTCGGGGAGCGCGGGCGCGTCCGCGTCGTCACCGGTTTCCGCTTCCTGGGTGCCGACGGCAGCGGGCCGCGAGCGCGGCAGCGTGATCTTATCGCGCGCGGCGGCCGATGAGCGAACCGCGGGCCGCGTCGGCTCGGCGCACGCAGCCTTCATCAGCGCCGAATGTGCGATGGGCGCGCCGCCCGCGAGCAGCGCAAGCATCGCCAAGCGTATCGGGCGTCGAGGACCATTGCATGTCAATCCCATTGCGGCGTTCCCGAATAGGCGTAGTCGACGATGCGTCCGTCGCGGTGTGCGAGCTGCGCGATCTCGGCCATCTCGGCCGGCGAAAGCTCGAAGTCGAAAATCGCGAGATTTTCCGAAAGCCGTTCGAGGCGGCTGGTCCGCGGGATGACCGCGATGCCCTGTTGCACCAGGAAACGCAGGCTCACCTGCGCCGCGGTCTTGCCGTGCGCCTTGCCGATGCGAGCCAGCACCTTGTCCCTGTTCACGCCGCCGCGGGCCACCGGGCTATAGGCCACGATCGCCATGCCGTGCCGTCGGCAGGCGGCGATCACCTTCGATTGGTCGATGAAGGGATGCATCTCGATCTGGTTGCACACCAGCGGCTCCTGCGCGAGCTTCACGGCCTCCTCGATGAGCGCGACGGTGAAGTTCGACACGCCGATGTGGCGCGCAAGTCCCATACGCTGGACCTTGCAGAGCGCGCCGAGCGTGTCGCGCAGCGCAATCTGCGGATTCGGCCAGTGCAGCAGGAGCAGATCGACCTGCGAGAGCTGCAGCCGCTCCAGGCTCGCTTGAACGGAGCGCTCGAGGTCGCGGGGGGCAAAGTGCGACGGCCACACTTTCGTGGTGACGAACACCTCGTCGCGCTTTACTCCGGAGACGCGCAGCCCCTCCCCCACCTCGCGTTCGTTGTCGTAGAGCTCGGCGGTGTCGACGTGGCGGTAGCCGTGCCGCAGCGCGTGCTCGACGACGCGCACGCAGGCGCGCCCGCGCAGCTCCCAGGTGCCGAGGCCGACGAGGGGAATGCGCGCGCCGTGCGCTTCGATTACGCGCGCTGCAACGAACGTCACCACTTGCCTCCGTTCGGCATCGCCGGTTCGCGGCCTCAATTGTCCCAGCGCGGCGCGTGCGGCGGATTTACCACTCGCATGCCGCCCTGCTTGAGCCTGCCGATCTCGGCCATTTCGGCGTCGCTCAGTTTGAAGTCGAAGACCGCCAGATTGGCGGCGAGATGATCGGGGTTGGGCGTGCGTGGGATCGGGATAATGCCCTGCTGCACGAGATAGCGCAGCGCCACCTGCGCCGCGCTCTTGCCGCGGGTCTTGCCGACGCGCGCGAGCACCTCGTTGCCGGGCACCTTGCCGCGGGCGAGCGGGCAATAGGCCGTGACCGCGAGGCCGTGGCCGCGGCAGACGGCAATGACCTTATCCTGGTCGATGAACGGATGGACCTCGATCTGGTTGGTCACCAGCGGTTCGCTCGCGAGCTTCACCGCGTCTTGCAGCAAGGGGACGGTGAAATTCGCCACCCCGATATGCTTGGCCCGCTTGTCGCGTTTTGCCTTGCACAGAACGCCGAGCGTTTCCTTCAGCGGCACGTTCGGACTAGGCCAATGGATGAGGAGAAGGTCGACCCAGGAGAGCTCGAGCTTCTTGAGACTTTGATCGAGCGAGCGCTCGAAATCGGCGGCGGCGAGCCGATCGTGAAAAACCTTGGTGGTCACGAACACGTCCTCGCGCGCGATGCCGGCGGCGCGCAGCCCCCGACGCAGTCCCTCGCCGACCTCGCTCTCGTTGCGGTAGCGCTCGGCGGTGTCGATGTGGCGATAACCGACACAGAGCGCGGTCTCGACCGTGTCGACGCAGACCGCGTCCATCAGCGTCATGGTGCCGAGCCCGAGGGCGGGAATCTTTGCGCCGTTGGCTTCGACGAAATTCATCGCATTCCCTAATCGCACCCGAACGACGCGCGGCTCCTGGATGCCCCGTCTTCGCCGGCCATGGCAACCGAATTTTCAGCCGCCGCGCGTCGTTCGGCGGCGCTTCGCTGCGCAAGATTAGAACAATTCACTAGTACAACACTTGCGTCATGCCTTGCGAAGCCCTTCATATCACCTGAGAGCTCACTGGACGGCAGACGTGATGCGCGGATTTGCAGTGGCAATCCTGCTGGCGGCGGTCGGCATGCCGAGCGCGCAAGCCCTCGCGCAGGAGTTCAACCTCGTCATCCGCAATCACAAGTTCGAGCCGCAGGAACTGCGCGTGCCTGCGGGCAAGCGCGTGTCGATCTATGTCGCCAACGAGGATGTGACCCCCGAGGAATTCGAGAGCGCGACGCTCAAAGTCGAGAAAATCATTCCCGGCAAGTCCAAAGGCCTGGTGCGCATCGGACCGCTCGCCCCCGGCCGCTACGAGTTCATCGGCGAGTTTCACGCGGACACCGCCAAAGGCGTCATAATCGCGGAATAGCAGCATGTTCGGCGCGCTCATCATCGTCTTCCGCGAAGTGATCGAGGCCGGTCTGATCATCGGCATCGTGCTGGCTGCGACCCGCGGCATCAGCGGGCGCGGACACTGGGTTGCGGCGGGCGTGCTCCTCGGCACGCTCGGTGCCGGCATCGTCGCCCTGTTCGCCGAAGCGATCGCCAACGCGTTCGAAGGTTCGGGCCAGGAATTGCTCAACGCCAGCGTGCTCGGCGCCGCCGTGGTGATGCTGATGTGGCACACGGTCTGGATGGCGCGCCACGGCCGCGAGATGGCAGCCGAGATGGCCGCGGTCGGTGCGGCGGTGAGCGCGGGCAAGCGGCCGATGACCGCGCTCGTCGTGGTGGTAGGACTTGCGGTGCTGCGCGAGGGCTCGGAAGTCGTGCTGTTCCTCTACGGCATCTTCGCCGGCGGCGCGTCGGGGTCCTCGCTTTTCATCGGCGGCGTGCTCGGGCTCGCGGTGGGGGCGGCGTTCACCGCATTGACCTACTATGGGCTTGTCAGCATCCCGCCGCGGCACATTTTCACCGCAACGACCGTGCTCATTGCATTGTTGGCAGCGGGCATGGCGGCGCAGGCGGTGCAATATCTCGACGCCGCCGGCGTGATCCATGTGCTCAGCCACCAATTGTGGGACAGTTCGCCGTGGCTGCCGCAGGACGGCATCATCGGCCACGTGCTGCACACGCTCATCGGCTACACCGACCGCCCGACCGAGCTGCAGCTCATCGCTTATCTCGCGACGCTCACGGCCATGGCGGCGCTCGCGTGGCTCGCGGCGCCAACCCGCGCGAGGCGCGTACCAGCATAGGGGTAGCCGCGATGTTCGGGCGGCCGCGCCCGCAACAGCCACGCGTCAGGTCTGCGGCTTCGCAGCGCTGAGAACCGCAAAAGCGACCTCGGGCACCTCGTCGATCACCTTGAGCAACGCGCGGGCGGGCCCGCGGGGCGAGCGCTTGCCCTGCTCCCAGTTGCGCACGGTCTCGATCGGCACCCCGATGCGCGCGGCGAACTGCGCCTGCGTGAGCTTGGTGCGCGCGCGCACGCCGCGCGCGTAGGCGGCGTCGGCCGTCGCCCCGCGCGCGGCCCGCGACGCCGCGACCCAACCGCCGGCCGGCCGC
>VAZL01000782.1 GCA_005883445.1 Alphaproteobacteria bacterium
AGCGCTGAGACGCACGCGGCCGTCCCCTTGCTCCATAATCGGGCGCGACGCATCGACTTTTTCCTGGCGCCGATGACTGGTTTGGCGCGGCGCAAAAGGCATCAACCCGGGTGCATGCCCCGCTGGCGCGCCGCGTCAATCCAATCAGAGTTATGTTAACAGCTGCTCTTCTGGATGAGTGTTGCTTTTTTGCCGCAGTTTCGCATTTTGCGCTGACCCCGCTTCGTCAAGCGAGGCGCTTCTGCTGTTGCGTCGCCGCCATCAGAGCCGGCTGGAAGATGACTGCGGCCGCTAGCGTCGTCAGCAGCGACAGCGCCATCAGCTTGCCCATGCTCGACGTACCCGGGTGATGCGAGAAACACAGGCTGCCGAAAGCGATGGCCGTTGTGCAGGCGCTGAAGAGAATGGCGCGCGTTAGGCTCGATTGCAGGAAGTTCGTCTCCCCCGAGCGCCAAGCAATGATGTAGTAGATCTTGAAGGCGACCCCGACGCCCAGCAGCAGCGGAAGTGCAATGATGTTGGCAAAATTCAGCCGCAACCCGACGAGTACGCAGCTCTCGAGCGTAACGACGATAGCAACGAGCAGAGGCACCAGGGTCAGCGCAACGTCGATCCACCGGCGCAGCGCGACAAACAGGATCAGCGCAATCAGCAGCAACGACAAGATGCCGGCCTGAAGGAATGCCTTTACGACGGTTGTGGCGGCCTCGATCATGAAGACAGGCGTGCCGACGGCCTCCGGTGCGACGCTGTGAACGGCCGTAACGAAGCGGCGCAAGACGGCATTGTCGTTGCCATCGCCTTTCGGCATCACCTCGATCCGGAACCGGCCGTCAGTGGACATCCAGGCCTTCTTCAGCTCCGGCGGAAGAGTTTCGATGCTCACTCGTTCGGCGTCGAGCAGATGTCTCGCTTGGCGTAGCGTAGTCCTTAACGGCGCGATCAGAGCGTGTTGGGCTTCGTCCAGGGCGGCCGGCGGCGCGTTAACCAAGGGCTCCAACACGCTTGCCAGGCGTCGCGCCTGCACTGCGGCAGGGCTATCGAGGTCGCGGGCCACGTCGGACAACTCAGCGCTTGCCAGGCGGCGCGTCTGCGCTGCATCAGACAGCTCAACGACCAGCTTGCCGATCACCGCCTGGGTCTCCGCCGGCGTTGGTTCGGCATCGACCTCGTGAGGGCTCAGCGTATTTTGCAGAAAAAAGCTCGCATCCTCGATCAGGGTGAGCTTGGCGTCTTGTTCCTTGGGAACGAAACTTTCCAGCGTCAACACCCGGCCGACCTCCGGCAACTGGCGCAGCTTCTCCGCGGTGGCCGAGGCCTGGGCGAGATCGCTTTTGAGCACATCGATCGTGTTCGGGCTGGTGTCGGGAACTTTCATCAAGTCGAGCAACGTCACGACCGATTCAGCATCCTGTGCCCGCAGGTTGAGCGGATTGAAGTCGAAGCGCAAACCTGCGAGCAGCGGCAAACCGAGGATAGTCGCGGCCAGCGTCGTTCCGACGATCCAGTTGCGCCGCTTCTCCAGAAAGCGATCCAGAAACGCCAGCGCGGCAAAGCCGATCGGTTTCTGCTCGGCGGGTGGTTTGAGCACCGTGAGCAAGGCCGGAAGCAGAGTTAATGTCGTCGCGAGCGCGATGATGATGCCGATTCCGGCGATCAGGCCAAGCTCGGAAAGACCGCGATACGCGGTCGGCAGGAACGAGAAGAACGCGGTCGCGATCGAAGCGGCTGCGAGCAGGAGCGGCGCCGCCATGCCGCGTGCCGTCCCCAGAAGTGCCGGCTCAAGATTACGGGACGCATGCCGCTCGGATCGGTATCGGACGCAGAACTGGATGCCGAAATCAACGCCGAGACCGACGAAGAGAACAGCGAATGCGATCGAAATGAGGTTTAGCGCTCCCACCAACCACAGGCCGATAGCGGCTGTGTAGAGCAGTCCGCAGACGAGAGTCACGAGGACAGCGAGGATGATGCGTGCCTTCCTCAGCGCCAGCCACAGCACCAAGCCGACAAGAAGCAACGTAATGACGCCGTTGAGGACGGCGCCGTCGGCGACCGTGGCAAACTCCTCGTCGGAAAGGACAGCCGGTCCGGTGAGACGCACCTTGACTCCTCGCTCGGGCGTGAGCCCGAGCGTGGACGCCACTTCGCGTATCACCGCCGTTGCTTTGCCTCCGGGTT
>VAZL01000783.1 GCA_005883445.1 Alphaproteobacteria bacterium
TCGTAAAAGGCCCGCCGCGCTGGGCATCCGCGATGCGCGAGTCTAGTCGGGCCATCCTTTATGGCGTTGTGATAATCCTTCGCCCGTGCCTCGGCTTCCTGACCGGCGAATATCGTGATGTAGCCAGCGCCATCGCTGTCGAACCATTCGACGCGCCATAGATAGCCGGGATTGTCCAGATCTGGGGCGACCACCAAATTTCGCGGCCGTTGATCTGTCATGGTGGAACTCCGAAAGATGTGAATCTCCTGGGAGTAATTAGGATTGCACAACAGTGTCACAACCCCGCTCAAGGTAAGATTTTGGTGATTTGACTCCCCTGATCCGTTCAACGGTTCCCACCTAGGCGAACCGAATGGACGGGGAACGGAAGGCGGCCGGAGGCGTTATCAGAACCGGGCCCTCTCGCCCACCGGGGTTGGGAACAGAGAGGCGTACATGCAACAAGGGCTGCACTGGCTGGAGCACGATTCCGTGGCACTCGCAGTGCTCGTGATCGGAATTGGTATGGTTGAATTGCTCGCGTTGCTTATTTGATAGTCCTCGAAAAGCAAAAATCTTGAAGTGTGCCGGCCGTAGCTACGGTTTTCGGTATGACCATCCTCAAGCAAGCGGCCTTTTCTATCGCGTTTGCCGTCTTGACGGTCGCCGTTGCAAAATACGGCATATGGATTGTTGAGCAGAAGGGCTGGCTAAACCCGTGAACGATGGTCCATAAGGGCAACCCAGGACGCCGGTACGTCCGCGACGCCCTGGGCCGCCTAGCGCCGCGCAAAGGGGTATCTCAAACGCGGCACTAATGCGCCAACGCTCCGGTGCAGCAAATGGTTTCGCCATCTCCCAGCTTGGAGGGAGCGGAACGGGGGATTGCGGCATGGGCAGCGTCGATGTCTTGCGGAACAAGGCGGAAGAGTACCTAGAGAAGGCACCTGAACCGTCAGGCCCGCGTCGTCTCCATGAGTTGCTGTGTTGTCTGCGCGCCACACTGATTTTGAATCGCCCTGCACACATTGACTCGGGCCTCGTGATAGGGCCTGAATTCGGACGGGGTCTTGCTTCAGTCTGCGAGTGGGGCGTCATGAGTGCGACGATGATTACGCCTGTCGAGTGCCGACAACATGACGTTGAATGCCAACGGATGGCTGAACGCGCCGCGAATTTGAGAATGCAATCCATCCTGATCGATATGGCACGAACCTGGCGGAGGCTGGGGCTCGAAGTCGAACAACAGTCCAGTTACAAGAACCCGACACCCGACGGCGGAGTGGCTGGCGCAGCAGATCGTGGAGGCGTTCCCGTGGGGCACGGCGCCGACCTATTTGGTGCGCGACAATGATCGCGCCTATGGACAGGCATTCACCAATCGCGTCCGGACGATGGGGATTCGCGACCACCCGATTTCACCGAGGTCGCCCTGGCAGAATCCATATGTTGAGCGCCTGATCGGGACACTCCGGCGCGAGTGCTTGGATCAGGTCCTGATCTATGGCGAACGGCATTTGCGACGGATCCTGACTTTGTATTCGCTCTATTACAATGAGACGCGCACGCACCTGGGGTTGGCCAAGGACACGCCGTTACGACGGTCCGTCCAACAATCTGGGACCATCGTCACCATACCAATGTTGTTCGGATTGCATCATCGCTATCCGCGGATATGATTTTCGGGAAGGACAGGAGGCCATTATGCTCTGGCGCACGGACGGTTGGCTCGGCGGAAGGGCATGACGCGCTGGCGAGCGCGGCTTGAGTGGCGACC
>VAZL01000784.1 GCA_005883445.1 Alphaproteobacteria bacterium
CGCCGTCGCGTCGGTCGAGCAGGACGCGCTCGGACGCGACCTGTTCCAGGAGAGCGACCATTGCGAGGTCATGACCCAACCCATCACCAAGTGGTACTGGGCGGCGAAGACGACGGGATCGATTCCGGAAACCGTCCGCCGCGGCATGAAGTTCGCGTCGACGTCGCCCTGTGGTCCGGTGTTCCTCTCGCTGCCGACCAACACGCTGCGCGAGGAGGCGACCGCCGCCATCTGGGACCAGGCCAAGTTCGACGTGCCCATGCGCATCCGTCCCGACAAGGACGACATCGCCAAGGCCGCGCGCATGCTGCTCGAGGCCAAGAACCCGCTGATGAGCGTCGGCGACGAAGCCAGCTGGTGCCGCGCCAGCAAGGAGCTGATCGAGCTCGCCGAGCTCCTCGGCCTGCCCGTCACCGGCCAGGGAGGTTCGCTCGGCTTCTGGTCGAGGCCGTTTCCGACCCGCCATCCGCTCTACATCGGGCCGCAACTGCGCGACATGCGCTATCCCGGCAAGGTCGACGTGCTGTTGAGCCTCGGCAACCGCTACGGCGAGCGCGCCGCGCCCGGGATGCAGCTGATTTCGGTCCGTCTCGATCCCACGAGCCTCGCCCGCGGCGGTCCCGTCGACCTCGGCATGGTGGCCGATGTGCGGCTCGCGGCCGCCGACCTCACGGCGGCGATCCGCGAGCTGGCAACTCCGGCGCGGCTCAAAGAGATCGCCGAGGAGCGCACCGCCCGCACCCGCGCCTACAGCGCGGAGATGCGCGAGTTCCGCCAGACCATCGCGCGCGAAAACGCGCAGCGCACGCCCGCGAGCCTCGAGCGCATCGGGCTCGAGCTCGAAAGCGCGCTCGACAAGGACACCTGCTACGTCTGCGACGTGGATTCCGGCAAGACCATCGACCCACTGCTGTCCTTCGGCGGCAGCGACAAGCAGTACATCGGCACCGGTCCGAACGTCCTGGGATGGGGCTTGGCGGCGGCGTTCGGCGCCAAGCTCGCCCGGCCGGATGTGCCCGTGGTTTCGGTCGTCGGCGACGGCAGCTTCTGCTTCTCCGGCCCGCAGCCGCTGTGGACCCAATCGCGCTACAAGGCGCCGATCATCAACATCGTGCTCAACAATCACAGCTACAACAACGAGCGCAACCGCATCTGGCATTACGGCGGCCGGCAGTTCCAGACCGGCCGCGACATGACCTGCTACCTCGGGAGCCCGGACGTCGACTACGCCAAGGCCGCCGAGGCGTTCGGCGTCGAGGGCGAGGTGGTGAAAGAGCCGGACAAGCTCAAAGGCGCGATCGAGCGCGCCAAGCGCGCGACCGCGGACGGACGGCCCTATCTTCTGGACATCCACACCTATCGCGACGGCGTCGGCGCGGCCTCGAGCTGGCATCCGCCCTATTCGGTCGCGGACTTGCGCCAGCGCAAGGTGTGACCATGCGGCGTGTCTTGCTCGTAGGCGCGCTTGCGCTCGTTTTCGGCGCCGCCACGCCGCTTCATGCCCAGACCGCGAGCGCCTTACCGCCGGGAGAGGGCCGCGATCTGGTCGCGACCGCATGCTCGCAATGCCATACCCTGAACGTCATCATGGCGGGGCGTGACGGGCCGGTCGGCTGGAAGAAGCACGTCTACAACATGGTGCTGCGCGGCGCGCAATTGACGCCGCGCGAGGCCGACACCGTCATTCAATATCTCATCACCAATTTCGGGCCTGGCGCGCCCGCCGCCACCGCGGCCGCGCTGCCGAGCGGGCCGGGCAAGGAGCTAGTCGAGACGCGTTGCGCGGTTTGCCACAACCTCGAGCGAGTCACCGTGGTCAAACGGCAGAAGCGCGATTGGGAGACGGTGGTCGCCAACATGTACGAGCGCTGGGGCATGTCCGCGCCGGACGAGGTTCAGGCAATATCGGCCTATCTGGTCGCGCAATTCGGCCGCGATTGAACGGAAGGAAAGCCTATGTTCCTCAGAAACTACTGGTACGTCGCGGCCTATGACCACGAGATCGGACGGCGCCCGCTCGGCCGCATCATTCTGGGCGAGCCCATCGTGTTCTATCGGCTCGAGGACGGCACGCCGGTCGCGCTCGAGGATCGTTGCGCGCACCGCCATCTGCCGCTCTCCATGGGGACATTGGTTGGCGACACGTTGCAGTGTCACTACCACGGCCTTCGCTACGACAAGACCGGCACCTGCGTGCGGGTGCCGGGCCAGGACACGATTCCGCGCTCGGCACGGGTCAAGAACTATCCCGTGGTCGAGCGCTACCATTGGCTGTGGATCTGGATGGGCGATCCCGCCCTCGCCGATCCCGACAAGATCCCCGATTTCCACTGGTTCGACGATCCGAACTGGGGCGCCAAAGGCGAGTACCTCCACGTCAAAGGCAACTGGCAGCTCGTCGTCGACAACCTGCTCGATCTCACCCATCTCGCCTTCGTGCATGGGACCACGATCGGCAACCCCGCGCTGGTGGAGCAGGCGCAAGTCAAGGTGCAACGCACCGAGGACGGAGTCACGGTCACCCGCTGGATCGTCGACGCGCCGCCGCCGCCGACCTTCGTGAAGGCGGGCGGCTTCACCTCCAACGTGGATCGCTGGCAGATCATCAATTTTACGCCGCCGGCATTCCTGCGGCTCGACGTCGGCGCCACGCCGACCGGCACCGGGGCGCCGGAGGGCAAGCGCGTGGGCGGCATCGGCATGTGGAACCTCAACGCCATCACGCCGGAAACCGAGACCACAAGCCATTATTTCTGGGGCCAGGCACACAACTTCGACGTCAAAAATCCGAAGACGACGGACATGCTGATCGAGCAGATCAGGACCGCGTTCCTCGAGGACGTCGCGGTGTTCGAAGCGCAACAGCGCAATCTGCTGATGATCCCGAATCCGCCGCAGACCGACATCAACGCCGACGCCGGCGTGATCCAGGCGCGCCGCATTCTCGACCGGCTCTATCACGAGGAGCAGGCGGCCGCCGCGAAGATGGCGGCGGCGGAATAGATATTAAAGCTCAAATCTCTCGGCGCCGATGCGTCACACTGCAGGGAAAGGCTCAACTCGCTTAGAAAGTTTGCTAAGGGTGCCGGCTCATTGCCTGCAGCGGAAATACCGTGAAGAGGTCTGACAAAGGCGCGAATAACAGATTCGTCCTTCACCGGCGGGAGATGGTGCTCGCGACTGCTGCCACCTTCTTCCCGCTCCATGGCGCATCAGGCGAAACCGGGTCACGCAACGCGCAGCCTGATGTCGGCATCAATGCTGACCCAACCGTACCAATTCCCGCTCCTGCGTCGCTCGGGATAGGCAAGGACCGCGCCCTCGTGCTCGGCGGAGGCGGCGAATACTTCATTGCCTGGCTGCTCGGGTTCGCTTACGGGCTCCGCAGTACGGGCGTATCCTACGACTTGGCCGATCTCATTGTCGGCACCTCGGCCGGAGCGATCGTCGGGAGCGCGGCCGCGGCCGATCGTCTCGGGCTGTTGCGCGACGATATCGATCTTTCTGGACAGTTTCCAAAACTACTGGCGGATTTGATACCGACGAGCGCGTCCAACCCCAGTCAGGTGCGCGCGCGTGAGCTCGCCGAAGCCGCTCGCGATGGCAGCGTCGCCACGATCCAATCAATCGGCCGCGGCGCCATGGCTGCACGCAATCCGCCGGTTCGCAACCTCCAGCTTATGATCGATATCCTCAGTCTCGGACGCTCCTGGCCGAATCCGCGGTTCCACGCGACGACGACGGATTGCTACACCGGCGAGCGCCTCGTTCTCTCGCAATCGAGCAACATTCCGATCTCGCATGCGGTCTGCGCGAGCGTATCGTTACCAGGCGTCTTCGGGCCGACCTGGATTGGCGATCGGCTGTGCATGGACGGCGCCATGTGTTCCACCAGCACCCACGTCGATCTCATCGCCGGCGCCAAGCGTGCCTTGGTGGTCGCGCTCACCGACAAAGGTCCGCGGTTTTCCAACATTCCGAACGATATTGAGCAGGAACTGAGATACGTCGAAGCCGCGGGGACCAAGACACTCCTGATCGCCGCTGACCCCGGCAAGGTAGACCTGCTGTCTCCTGCCGAGATCGAACCGGCGCTGAAAGCAGGCCGCGATCGCGCCGTACGCGAGGCCGATCGGGTCAAAGCGTTTTGGGCTTGAGCAGCGAGCGGCCCCGTGCCCATCGACGCGGGCGACCTGTATCATCCACTTGGGCGCCGGCCGCTTGGGCGTCGCCGTTTGTGAACGGCAGGCTCAGACTCAGCATCAGGCCTCCGCCTGCAGCGGCCCCAGCCTGCAGGAACGTGCGCCGGGAGGGGTCGTTCGCTGATGGCGATCGATCCGGGCGCGCAAAGCGGTATTCAATTGCCGCATTGGAAATAAACTCCAGAAAATCTCCAAGGAAGCTCGGGGCCGCCTGCAAGCCTGTCACTCCGCTCGCTGGTAAACCGCCGGCATGCTGCGGGCTTGGGCACATCCTTGGGCACATCCATCGCCATCGACGGACGCTCAAACGAGCGGACACCGTCCCACCGGCGCGCGACTGCGTGCCCGCACGGGGTGCAATCGCGCGCGGCTGATCGCGATGGCGATGGTCTCAATTTTCGCCGACATCGCGCAGGCGCAGGAGGACCGCATCGAAGCCGAATGCCGCAACCTCCTGCACCGCTCCGTCTTCAATTGCGGATGCACGGCCGAATTCCTCGAAAATCATCTGGGCGGCGAGCAGGCCGATATCCTGCTGAGGCTTTGGACTTATGGCGAGAACGGCGGCGGCCAGCACAACGAGATGCTCGATCTCTATACGCGGTACGGCTCGGACAAAATCTCCGACGCGGTGATGAATTTCCACCGCCACCGCGATCTTCTGCGCCGCTACTGCGCGCAAGGCGACGGGCCCGCG
>VAZL01000298.1 GCA_005883445.1 Alphaproteobacteria bacterium
AGACCTCATGTCCGCTCAGCTTGGCCGAGAGAACGTGCACGATTTAGCCCCGGAAGAGGTGGCGCGGGGGATCGCCGAGGGCAAGGTTCTGCTGGTCGATGTCCGCGAGCCCAATGAGACCGAAGTCGAGCGCTATCCGGAGGCCTTCTATCTTCCGATGTCGCAGTTCGATCCGGCCGCGATTCCCGATCCCCAGGGGCGCCGGGTCGTGTTCGCCTGCCGCTCGGGCAACCGGTCGGTCACCGCGTCGCTGATGGCGCAAGCCGCGGGGCTGCCCTACGATGCCCACCTCGCCGGGGGAATAAAAGCGTGGAAGGAGCTCGGTTTGCCGACCGAGAGCTGAAGCGCGCTGCGGCGACGCGCAAGCCCTTTCGCCATCTTCCCGAGCACGCGTTTCCCCGACCTTTTTCATCCGATGGTCTTGAAGGAGCCCATCCATGCGCCGAGCAATCCGGTTTGCCCTCGTTGCAGCCGCCACCATGGCGATCACGCCTGCTGCCGCGCAGCCGAAAGAGCGCGTCGTCAACGTCTACAATTGGTCCGACTACATGGCTCCGGGCGTCGTGGAGGATTTCAGCAAGGAGACCGGGATCAAGGTCCGCTACGACACCTTCGATTCCAACGACACGCTCGAGACGAAGCTCCTGGCCGGCAAATCCGGCTACGACGTGGTGGTGCCGACGGCCTATTTTCTCGAGCGCCAGATCAAGGCCGGCGTTTTCCAGAAGTTGGACAAGGCGAAGCTGCCGAACCTCGCCAATATGTGGCCGGAGATCTCACAGCGATTGGCGGCGTACGATCCCGGCAACCAGTACGCCGTCAATTACATGTGGGGAACGACCGGCATCGGCTACAACGTCAAAAAGGCGCGTGAGCTGCTGGGGGCGAACGGCAAGATCGACAGCTGGGACATCGTCTTCAAGCCCGAGAACGTGGCCAAGTTCAAGGACTGTGGCGTGCATTTGCTCGATTCCTCCGACGACATCCTGGCGGCGGCGCTGCACTATCTTGGTCTCGACCCCAACACCACTAACGAGGCCGATCTGCAAAAGGCCGCCGATCTCGTGAGCAAGATCAGGCCCTACGTGCGCAAGTTCCACTCATCGGAGTACCTCAACGCGCTTTTTCCGGCGACGTCAAGCAGTCGCAAAAGCGCGCCGCGGAAGCCAAGAACGGCGTCGAGATCGCTTACGCCATACCGAAGGAAGGCGCGCAATTGTGGTTCGACAACGTTGCCATCCCGCGCGATGCTCGGAACGTGGCCGAAGCGGATGCGTTCATCAATTATCTGCAGAAGCCCGAGGTGGCCGCGAAGAACACGAATTTCATTTCCTATGCCAACGGCAATCTGGCGAGCCAGAAATTCATCGACAAATCGATCATCGACGACAAGACCATCTATCCGGACGACGCCACGATGAGGGAGCTTTACACAATCAGCGCCCACGACCCGAAGACGCAGCGGCTGATGAACCGGCTGTGGACCAGGATCAAGACCGGCAAGTAATAGCGAGGCGTGGCGACGTCCTCGTCACCGCCAGCGCCGATGCACCCACAGCCATTGCTCGGGGTACTCGCGCACCCAGCCTTCGACCACCGACGTGATCGCCTGCATGGTGCCCTCGATGTCGATCTTGCCGTCGGCATCGCGTGGCGCCTCGATGGCCTCGGTCAGATCGACGCGGAAGCGATGGCGGTCGGGCAGGCGGATGATCCGCGTGCCGTAAATCGGGCAATCGACGTGCCGCGCCAGACGGGCGAGGAAGGGGTTCGCTTTACAGCGGCGCCCGAAGAAGGTCACGTCCACGCCGTTCACGTAGTGTTGGTCGACGATCATGGCGACATGGCCGCCGGCTTCGAGCACGCGCAGCAGCTTGAACGGCGCGTCGAGACTGGTGGGAACGAGGGTCCCCATGCTGCCTTTGCGGATCTGGATGATCGCATCGCTGACGGCGGCGATATTGGGTTGGCGGTACAGCACCGTCGTGTCGAGACGATACTTGGCCGCAATCAGTGCCGGCAGCTCCCAATTCGCGAGATGGGCGGCGAACACCAAAGCCGGCTTGCCGTCGCACCGTAATTGTCGAAACCGTTTGTCGACTTCGCTGCTATAGACGATGTCGCCTATCTCCTGCGGGTCGGGATCGAACATTTGCAGGCGATCGATATGGGCGAACTCGGCAGCAACGCGGCCGAGATTGTCCCAAACGCCGCGCAGGATCGTTTCGATTTCGGTCGGGGATTTTTCCGGAAAGGCGGCGGCGAGGTTGGCACGGCCGAGCTTGTGCTCCTTGAGTCGCGGACCAAGCGTGCGCATGAAGCTGCCGGCGAAATCGGCCATGTGCTTGCGGTTGGTTGCGCGGATGGTCCGCAGCATCCCCACCGCCAGCCAACCGAGCGCGCCATCGACGCCCGCCTTGACATGCCGGCGGACCCGATGGACGAGAGCTCTCGACGGGATCATGGGCTCGCGGCGGCTCGTCAAAAGGTGACGACGATCTTTCCGAACACCTGCCGGCTTTCGATCCGCGCCAGCCCGCGCTCGAAGTCGGCGAGCGCAACCTCGGTGTCGATCACCGGCAACAGGCCGCTTGCCATCTTGGCGAGGCTCTCGCGGATGTTGCGCATCGAGGCGCCGAACGAACCGATGATGCGGTATTGCTGTTGGAAAAGCTGCATCAGGTTGATGGTCGTCGATGGCCCCGAGGTCGAGCCGCAAGTGACCAACCGTCCGCCGCGCTTGAGGCAAAGGAGCGAGCCGTTGAAGGTCTCCGCGCCGACGTGCTCGAATACCACGTCGACGCCCTTTTTGGCCGTGATCTTGCGCACGGCGCCTTCGAAGCGCTCGGTGCGATAATTGATCACGTGATCGGCGCCCAGCGCCTTGGCTTTTTCGGCTTTGGCATCGTCGCCGATCGTGGTGATGACGGTGCAGCCGAGCGCCTTCGCCATCTTGATGGCGACAGAGCCGATGCCGGAACCGCCGGCATGGACGAGCACGCTCTCGCCCGGCTCGAGCCTGGCATTGTCGAACAGCATGTGCTGCACCGTTGCAAAGGCGATCGGCGCGCAGGCGGCGTCGCGCAAGGCCACTCCGTCGGGAACCGATATCACAAGACGCGCCGGCATATTGACGAGATCGCGGGCGAAGCCGTCGATGTGAAAGCCCATGATGCCGCCGACATTTTCACACAAATTGTCGCGGCCCTCCCGGCAGGCTTTGCAGGTGCCGCAGGTCAAGGCGCCGTACATGACGACGCGGTCACCAGGCTTGAAGGCGGCTACATCCGGACCGATTGCGGCAATCTCGCCCGCGGCCTCGACGCCGACCACGATCGGCAGCTTGCGCCGCGCGAAGGCCATGCCGCGATAGCCCCAGAGGTCGAGGTGGTTGAGCGCCACCGCCCTGACCTTGATCTGCACCTCGCCCGCTGCCGGGGTCGCGGGCGAGGGGAGGTCGGCAAGCTCGAGCTTGCGGTCGGCGACCAGCCTAAGTGCCCGCATGCGTCACGCGGGCTCGCGGCTCATCACCAGCGAGACGTTCTGGCCGCCGAAGCCGAACGAGTTCGACAGCGCGTGACGAACCTTGGCGTCGCGCGCCACGTTCGGCACGACATCGAGCGGTATGGCCGGGTCGGGGACCTTATAGTTGATCGTCGGCGGCAGGCGTTGATGCTCCAGCGTGAGCAGCGTGAATACGGTCTCGACCGTGCCGGCCGCCGACAGCGTATGCCCGATCATCGACTTGTTCGAGGAAATCGGTATCGATTTCGCGCGCTCGCCGAATACCGACGACACGCCGAGATATTCCATCTTGTCGTTCTCGGGCGTGCCGGTGCCATGCGGGTTGATGTAGTCGATGTCGTCGGGGGCAAGACCGGCGTCCGTGATGGCGTTACGGATGCAGCCGATGATGGCCTTGCCGTCGGGGCTCGAGCGGGTGCGGTGGAACGAATCCGCCATCTCGCCGCAGCCCGCCAACACGCCGAGAATCTTCGCGCCGCGTGCAACGGCGGAGTCATAGCTCTCGAGCACGAGGGCAGCGGCGCCCTCCGCCATGACGAAGCCGTCGCGGTTCTTGGAGAACGGCTTGGCCGCCGCTTGCGGCGGGTCGTTTGCGGTCGACAGCGCCGATAACAGCGAGAAGCGGATCAGGCACTCCGCATTGACGGAACCATCGGTGCCGATGCAGAGCGCCGCCTCGGCTTCGCCACGGCGGATCGCTTCGACACCGAGCTGGATCGCGCTCGCCCCCGATGCGCAAGCGGTCGACACCGAAATCGGCGAGCCCTTGGTCCCGAAGCGCTCGGCGAGATGCTCGGCCACGGAAGCGAACAGGCAGCGTTCGTGAATGGCATGGAAGCGGCCCGATGCGCTCGCCCGCAAGAGATCGTCGTATCCGACCGCGTCGTTGGCGCCGGAGCCGGCCGCCAGCACGTCGCGGTGCGGCCACTCGATCTCGACCGGAGCGACGGCGAGGAACAGCGGGCCGGGGAAGTCGCCTTTGCTGCCGATGCGAGCCTCCTCGATCGCCTCCTCGGCGACCATCGTCGCCATGCGCTCTCCGAGTTCGGTCGAGCAGAACGGCTCGACCGGCACGAAATCGACGCTGCCCGCGATCGTGGTCTTGAGGCCCTCGCTGGCAAAACGGGTGATGCGGTGGATGCCGGATTCTCCGGCCGTGAGTTTGGCCCAGTTGTCCGCCTTGCTGGCGCCGAGCGAGGTAATGATGCCCCTGCCGGTCACCACCACGACCGGCTGTCCATTCTTGCCCGACGCCATCCAAGCCTCCTTCACGTCACCGCCTCGATCAGCGCGATGCCCTCGCCGCGCCAGTGGCCGACGGCGGTGACCGCGACGCGCTCGAGCGGACCTTCATACTCTCGTTCGACCCCAGAGGAGTCCACCGCCGGAAACAACTTTTCGCGACCGAGCGCAAGCGCGGCCAGCGCGATATTCATGGCGAATTGCGGCTCGAAGCCATGCCCGAGAATGCTGCCCGTTGCCCGCACCGGCACGTCGGGCAGAGTTTTGAGCCAGGCGCGCTCCTCGCCGCTCGCCGGTTGCGCGCCGGTTGCGCCCGAGATCACCGCGATGCCGGCAGGCACGGGCGGCGGCACGAGCCGTTGCCACATCCGCGTCAGCGCCGCGGGGATTGCGCCAGCCGACCGGTCCGAGCGCTCCGACAACACGCCCGACAGCCGCGCCAGTGGCTTGGCGTTGCGCGCCTCGGCGTGGCCGCGCGCCTCCAGAACGAGGAACGCGCCGAGCGAGCCGAGCACCATGCCCTTCGCGCGCTCCCAGACCGGCCGAAAATCGCCGCGCAACATATGTCCGCCGGCGTCGTAGAGCAGCAGCAAGTCTTCGCGCTCGCCGTTGTGCGATCCGCCCACCAGCGCCAGTTCGCTTTGTCCGGCGGTGATGCGCGCGAGCGCGATGCGTACCGCGTCGACGCCCGCCGCCTCCTCGCCCATGAACGTGCGCGAAGAGCCGGTGACGCCGTGGACGATCGAAATATTGCCCGCGAGCAGGTTGGAGAGTTGCGCCAGGAACAGCGTCGGGCGCAGGTCGCTCATCAGCCGTTCGTTGAGGAAGGCCTCGGGATTGGCGGCTTTGGGCTTGTTGGTCAGGATCGCGGCATCGACCGCCACGTCGCGCTCGCCGCCACCGGCGGCGACGATCATGTCCATGTGCGCGAGCAGTTCGGCATTGCCCTTCACGCCGGCATCCGCGAGCGCGAGCCCAGCCGCGTAGGTGCCGATTCGCTGCCACGGCTCCATCTGACGCTGGTCGCCTTTCTTCGGGATCTGCTTGTCGAGATCGAGCGGCGCCAGCGGGTGGACGAGGTAGGGAGCGAAGGTCTCGGCGTCGACCTTGATGCGTCGTTCGGCGAGGCCCTGCCAATGCGCGTCGGCGCCTTCGCCGAGGCAGGACACGATGCCGATGCCGGTGATCCAGGCCTCGCGCGGCGCATCAGCCATGAGCGAGGGTCCCCATCGGGAACTCGAGGATCGCGGCCATCTTCTCCATGCTGGCGCGGAATTCCGCGTTGGGGAATTCAACCAGCCGGAAGGTGATCTCGGCATTGCAGGTGAGCTTGCCGTCGCATCGGATGTCGGCCTTGGTGACGGCGTAGCCCGAGCCTTCGTGCAGTAACTTGGCCGAGAGCGAAAGACTTTGGCCGGGCGCCACGAACGAGCGCAGCTTGGCCTCCTTCAGCGCGGCAAAGAACGGCATGCGCGAGAATTTGGTCACGGCGATGACGAGCCAGCCGGAGGTCTGCGCCATGGCTTCGATCAGCAGCACGCCCGGCATCAACGGATAGCCGGGAAAGTGCCCTTCGAAGATCGTCGATGCGGTCGGGACGCGCGCCTCGGTTCGGATGGTTTGTTGAGCAAGATCGAGATCGACGATTCGGTCGATCAGCTGAAAGTGCTCGAGATTCATGCGAGCGCGTTAGGCGCCCTTGGCAGCGACAAGTTCGTCGATGCGGGTGCACAAGTTGTTCAATTGAAAATACTGCTCGGTCGTCGCCTTGCCGTCGTTGACCTCTTGCGTCCATTGCTCGAGCGGCATTTTGATCCCGAACGCCTTGTCGATCGCAAACGCGATGTCGAGAAAGTCGAGGCTGTCGATGCCGAGATCGTTGATGGCGTGGCTTTCCGGCTTGATCGTGTCACGCGGAATATCACAGGTCTCGGAGATGATATTGGCCACGGTGTCAAACGTCGAAGGCATCAGTAAATCCCTGATCGGCCACGCATTTCGAGCGACCGCCGCTGACGTGTTTGCGATTGCGGGTCGGATCGCCCCGGAGCGGCCCATCTCCCCCGCGAGAGGTCGGGTGCCCGTATAGCGAAGAGACAGCGCAAGTTCAATGGCGCCGCCCGAGCGCGAAAGTTTCGACGGTTGAAGGCATTAGGCGCCGTTTCCGAGTGATCAAAGCGGCCGCGCATGGGATAATCCGGCAATCGGAGAGGGCAAAACGCGGGTGGTGCGGCCGCGAAGCGCCGCCAACCAAGGGAGGTTCGTTCATGCGCATTCGATTTGCTTTTGCCGCCGGCCTCGTCGCGAGCTGCATGGCGCCGTCGCCGTCGAGCGCGCAGGTTATCACGCACCGCGACGTCGGGGTGCGCATGGGCCTCGCCATCGCGGTTGCCGCGCTCGATCAATGCGAGGCGGACGGCAACAACGTGTCGGTTGCCGTCGTCGATCGCGCCGGGCGGCTGCGCGTGTTCCTGCAGGCCGACAAGGCAAATCCGCACAATCTCGAACTGGCGCGACGCAAGGCCTACACGGCACGGACCTTTGGCCGCACCAGCGCCGAGTGGACCAAGCGAACGGCCGAAACGCCCGAGATCGCCGCGCAACGCGAACTCGCCGACGTCATCGCGCTGCGCGGCGGTGTGCCGATCAAGGTCGGTGACGAGACGATCGGCGCCGTGGGGGTGAGCGGATCGAGCGCCGAAGGCGACGAGAAATGCGCCATGGCGGGCCTCGCCAAGGTGGCAGATCAGTTGCGATAGCGACCGGCATACGGGCGTCTCGAACTCAGCGAATAAGGTCGTGGTGGCGCTGCGTCCGGCGATGAGATCGCTCGTCTCGTCGCGATAAATCTCTGCGATCGAGCGCACGAAGTCGCCGCAGTGCGTTGCTCGCGGCCGCGGTGGCGCCGGTCGCCGCGATCCATGCCATGATCGCGCCCGAGCCTGCGGCGCAAGCGGCGCCACCCACCGTTCATTCTGTCTTTCCCCGTGCGAGATCACACCGCGCGCCGCGTTTGCGTGCAGCGCGACGCGTTGCGCAGCGACCGAGACGGCACGAACGGAACTTTTGCGGTCGATCCAAAACATTCAGCACGGAACCGAACACCGGGCCAAGTGATTGTCGGCCGAGGATCGCGGGGGATGACAGCATCGCTGCCAACTTACCGCCGCATTTCGAAACGGAAGAGCTCGGCCGCTCAAAGCGGCCGACAAAACGGCGTCGTGTCGCAATGAAAGGAGGCCGTGGTGAAAGGTAGAATGATGCTGCTCGTTGCTTCGATCTCAGCCTGTCAGTTTTCTCCCATCCATCTGACACCATCCGCCGCAGACCAAGTCGGTGTCGCTTCGGTCTATTCCCACGAAAGTGGGAGCGCGACCGCAAGCGGTGAGAAACTAGATCACGAGGCGTTCACCGCGGCCCACCGCACGCTCCCGTTCGGCACCAAGGTGATGGTCACGAACAAGAGCAATGGGCGCTCGGTGATCGTGACCATCAACGATCGCGGGCCCTTCGTGCGCGGTCGGGTCATTGATGTAACGCCGGCGGCGGCGCGGCTGCTCGGTTTCTCCGGGCTCGCACAGGTCGCCATCAATGCCGGCCAATAGTTCGCTCGCGCGGCGCGGATCCCGTCAACGCTCGAGCGCCTTGACGTCGATAGGCGCGCAGTTGCGCCGGCCGGAAAGAAGACAGTCCTGGTTCTTGCGCATGTCGGCGATTTGTATCGCCAGCCAGATGCCTGCGACCGCCAGCGCGACGGTGAACGCCAAGGCTGCAAGGTTGACGATCATGCGGTGGCGGTAATTGTCGTCTTGCTCTGCGCCGCCTTCGTACTTTGCGAGGCCTTCAACCGGCGAGGCGAATGGCGTGTGCCGCACCCCGCGCCATTTGCCGCGGGGTCGAAATGGCACGACCCGGTGGTCCTCTTCGCTGGCGTTTTCGTTGGCGTTGGAGCGCTCAGAGGTCACGGCGCCTCCTGGCATGTGGGTACACGCCGCCTCTATCGGCGCGGCGGCATCTGATTTCAAGCAAAACTCGCAAATCATGGCGCGGCCGTGATTTGCGAGTTTGGCAGCGCCGGCAATCGCGGCCAGCGCGCCCCGTGGCGCGCCCCCGGACACAAAAAATTGCGCTTGCGACACCTAAGAGTTCATTGTGGGAAATGGCGTTTTGGCCTAATTTTACGAGAAATTTATATGGGCGACAGGTGAGTGACAGCAGGCGACGGGACGGCTGGAGGTGACCGTAGCCTGAGCGAATAAGAATGCCGCCAACGCGCGGAGGGGGTGCATGTCAGCGACCCCGGTGGTGCCGGCGTGATGCGTCGGTCGGGAGAATACGCCTGAGCGTGGAATGAGCGACGCCCTGTCAGCCTTGCTGCATCTGTCTGCGCACGACTATTCGTGGCTGGCGCAATTTTTTTCGCTGCTGCTCCTGCCATTCGCGCACGAGGACCTTGCCATCATCTTCGGGGCGTATGTCGTCGTCAACGACATCATGCCGGTCGGGCTCGTGGCGCTGTGCATCTATGGCGGCATGGTGGCGAGCGACTTTGCTTTGTACGGGATCGGCGCAGGCGCGAGGCATCTGCCGTGGCTCAGCCGCCTTGCAGTCAACGATCGGGTGCGCGATTTCACCGACCTGCTCAAGCGCAATTTGTTCGGGATCGTGGCGCTCTGCCGCGGGGTTCCCGGCATCGTCTTCGTTGCCTTCGTCGCGTGCGGATGGAAGCGCGTGCCGCTCGGCCGCTTCACCGTGGCAAGCCTCGTCGTGTCCGCCCTCTATCTGCCGCTCATGCTCTGCATCGCGGTCTTCTTCGGCGATACGCTCGACGGCCGTGTCGGGTCGTGGACGTGGCCGTTCCTGCTTTGCGTGATAGTCGCGATCGGATTCGTCCGTCGACAGGTCTTCAACTTCCGGGAGCAGGCCAAGCCAGCCGACGGCAGAAGGACGAGCCACGTCGCTCGCCGCAACGTCCGCAAGGTGACGGCGAGGGATCGCATTCCGCTCGGCCTGTTCTACCTGCCCTTGATCGCGAGCTGGATTGGCCTTGCATCGCGATACCGCTCTCTGACCCTGCCGACGCTCGCCAATCCGTGCCATCCGATCGGCGGAATATGGGGCGAATCGAAAAGCGGCTATCTGCTCGACGTGGCAGCGAACGAGCGGCAATGGATCGCCGATTTTGTGATGGTGACGCGCAGCGCCGGCCCGCGTACGCTGTTCGGCGACCTCGAGCGAGTTCGCCAATCGCTGTTCGCCGCCGGACTGGCATTCCCGCTGATCGCCAAGCCTGATGTCGGGCGCGGTCGCCAGTGTAAGATCGACGATGCGTCTGCGTTGCGCGAATATCTCCGGCATTTTNNNGCTTTATGCGCGGCTGCCGGGTGCGCGGAGCGGCCGGATTCTTGCGCTGAGCTTTCGCGCGGGTAGCGACTGGCACGATGCGTCGCGCCATGTCACGCCGGAGCTCGAAGCGCGGCTCGACGCCATCGCATGCAGCATGCGCGAATTCCATTACGGCCGTTTCCGCTTGCGCTTCGGCTCGATCGACGAGCTCGCGCGGGGGGAAAATTTCTCGGTGATCGAAATCAACGGCATTAGCAGCGGGACGAACAGGGACTGCGATCCGGCGTTGCCGCTCGCCGAAGTCTACCGCCGCTTGGCCGACCAACAGCGCATCATGTTCCTCATCGGCGAGAAAAATCGCGCGCGCGGCTTTACGCCGGTGGGGTGCGCTGAAGTCCTCAAATCCCTCATCCGACAAAGCCAGTTCGGTCGCCGATATCCGGCCTCCGCCTGACGCGCGCAGGCGCGCAACGGCCCAGCGGCGGTGGACGCGCCGGCGCTTCGCTCCTACATTGGCGGGATGTGCCACCTGATCTGCCGCAAATCAATGACACGCATGGCGTTTCTTCTCGCCGTCGCGCTCCCAATGTGGGCGGGCGATGCAATCGCCGAGGACTACAGCATCGGCACGATCGAGATCGCCGCGCCTTGGACGCGCGCGACCCCCAAGGGCGCGAACATTGCGGCGGCCTACATGACGCTGCGCAATAAAGGCACCGTGCCCGACCGGCTTGTCAGTGGCTCCGTTGCGGTCGCCGGCCGGTTCGAGGTCCACCGCATGGTAATGGAGCAGGGCGTCGCCAAGATGCGGCCGGTGGAGGGCGGTCTCGAGATCAAGCCCGGTGAGACGGTCGAGCTCAAGCCCGGATCGTTCCACGTGATGCTCATGGGATTGAAGCAGCCGCTGCAAAAGGGCGAGAAGGTCAAAGGCACTTTGGAGTTCGAGAAAGCCGGCAAGGTCGACATCGAGTACGCGGTCGAGGCGCTGGGCGCGACGGCGCCGACCGCGGGCGAACATCAGCACTGAGGATTGTGCCTGGTCACCGCGCGCGGCGTGCCCTGCGGGCAATGGCGGCGGCCGCGATAAATCCGATTGCCGCAAGCGGCAGGCCGACATACCAGCGTTCGCGCTCGCGCGCGCGTGTGCGCAAATAATCTGTGACAAAGCGCTCGCCACGGCCCATCTCGGTCAAGGTCTGTTGCATCGAGCCAATGCGGCGAATCTCATCGGAAGTAAGCTCGTCGCCCTGCCAGCGGGATTGCCGCTCGCGGTCATAGAGCTGATCGATCTCTCCCTTGTGACGGCGCTCGATCGCGGCGGCTTCCAGATACTCCGCGCGCTCCCGCGGGCTCATGAACCGATCGGGTCCGACTCCCGTTGCCGTTTCGATCATGGCCAGGATCGGATGATCGCCCGCCGGCGCGACGACGACCCAAGCACCCGAGAGGCCGAGCAGGAGGCACACGACGAGCCCGCCCAGGTGCAATCCGCGTTGCCGATTGCGGCTGCGCTCGGCCGCAGGAGCCGTGATGAACGCGCGTATCGCTCCGGCAAGCACCAGAACCGCGGCGAACGTCACGACCGTGACCGCGCCGGTCGGCGCGTCAAGCAGGAAGGAGCCGAATATTCCCGCCGCGCTCGCAGCCGCGCCGGCGATCCAACCGATCACTAGTGCGACGCCGATGTGGGAGGAGAATAAGCCGCCGACCAGCGCCGGAACGATGAGGAAGCAAAAGACCAGCAAGACGCCGGCGGTGGCTACCGAAGAGGTGACGACCACGCCGAACGACAAGTAGAACACAAGATCCCAGACTGCGAATTTTCCAGTGTCGGTCGACGTGTCCATATGGTCGGCCGCGGCCAACAGGGGTCGTCGCAGCAGCCAATGAATCGCTCCGATGATGCTGTAGAGAATGACAAACTTTACGAGTTCGTCTGCGGTCACCGAAAGAATGCCGCCCACCAGCATCTTTTTGACGTGCTCGGCGCCCTGTGGGGAGCGATCGACGACGAGCACCGTCGCAGCCGTGGCGACCACATAGAGCACGCCAATGAAGGCCTCCTGCCGCACGCTGCGGGCAAAGCCACGGCTGGCGGTCAGCAGCAAAGCGCCCACCGCCGTGAAGATGAGCGTGTAGGCATAGCCGGCGGCGCTCTGAACGGCGTGGCCTGCGACCACGGCCACCGTGGCGCCCAGCGCCGACACCTGCGCCAGCGCAAGATCGGCAAACACCACGTTTCGCCGCAGCACTTGGAGGCCAAACCAAGTATGAATGCCGGTGAAGACGATGGCCGCGGCGAGCGGCAACGCCGCGAATGCGAGGACGTCCTCAAACATGGAGCGCTCAGTTCGATGCGGCGGACAGCGCCCGCGCCAACGTGGCGACATTATAATCGAACAGCGCCCGGAAGTCGGTGGCCGCAGGCACGCTGCCGACGGACGGCGCGAGCTTCACGACCACCGCGCCCGTCCGCCGCGCGAGCAATTGTGGTGCATCCTCCGGCTCGAACGGCTCGTGCACGATCACGCGTATTTTCTGTTCTCGGATCGTCGCTGCGAGTTTAGCGAGCCGCGCCGGGCTTGGCGTCACCCCCTCCTTGATCTCGATCACATCGACGATATTGAGCCGAAAGCGGCGCGCGAAATAGGGCCAGGTGTTGTGATAGGCGATGAGGCGCGCGGCGCGATGCGGCGCGAGGAGCTGCTCCCACTCCACGAGATCCGCCTTGAGGCGATCGAGAAAAGCGTCGCGGTTGGCGATGATTTTCGCGGCCGCTTCAGGCGCGACACGGATGCCCGCCTCAGCAATGCCGCCGGTGATTATCTCGGCATTGGCTGGATCGAGCCAATAGTGCGGATTGGCAAGGCCATGGGCGTGCCCGTCCCGAGTGGCGGGATCGACGCTCGATCCCTTCACCTCGAGCAGCGGAATGCCGATGGATGCGTCGACGTAGCCGGCGCCGCCGCGGTTGATCGCGGCGTCGCCGTGCATCGACAATAGCTTGTCGAGCCAGTGGTCGTAGCCGAGCCCCACGCGGATGACGACCGAGGCCCCCTTGAGCCTTGCGAGATCCGAAGGCCGCGGTTCGAAAGCTTCCGGGTCGGCTGCCGGTGGGATGATGGTCTCGACCTGCGCGAGGTCGCCGACTACAGC
>VAZL01000785.1 GCA_005883445.1 Alphaproteobacteria bacterium
GAACTGCCTGCGTTCCTGAAGCCAAAGGATCATCGCGACGGCGCAATCTTGGAAGTCGAGGGCATCGCCAAGAGCTTCGGCGGCATCAAAGCCGTTCAGGACGTGAGCTTCTCAGTAAAGGATCGTACTTTGCACGCCCTGATAGGACCGAATGGCGCCGGCAAGACAACGGCGTTCAACCTGATCTCTGGAATGTACACGCCCGACGCGGGCAGCGTCACGCTCGACGGGCGCGCCGTCGGTGGACTGACGCCCGGAGCCATCACTCAGGCCGGCATCGGCCGCTCGTTCCAGATCACCAACCTGTTCCCATCGCTCACCGTCGCCGAAAACGTTCGGCTTGCCGTGCAGTCGCGCGACCGCAAGCGCTTCGGCTTCTGGACCGCGGCCAAAGACCTCGAGCGGGTCAACAGCGAGGCCACTGAGATGATACGCACGATGGGGCTCGCCGGCATCGAGCGCGCCGAGGCCGGATCACTGTCCTATGGCGGCCAGCGGCTGCTCGACATGGCGCTGGCACTCGCCACCAAGCCGCGCATCCTGCTGCTCGACGAGCCGCTCGCCGGCCTTGCTGCTGCCGAGCGCGAGCGTGTTGGTCGCCTGATCAAGCAGATCTCGGTCGACATGCCGGTCCTGCTGGTAGAGCACGACATCGATCGCGTGTTCCAGCTCGCCGACGCCGTCACGGTGATGAATGATGGCCACGTGTTGGTCGACGGCACCGTCGAGGACGCCCGCTCCTCGCCGTCGGTGCAGGAGGTCTACATCGGCTCGGGCACCCACGCGCTCGCCGGCAAATCTCGACCGTCCGCGGCCCAGCCTCAATCGCTGCTGACGCTCGAGGGTGTCAATACGCTCTACGGCAAGAGCCATATCCTCCATGACGTCGCCTTCGACGTGCACGAGAACGAGATTGTCGCGCTGCTCGGCCGCAATGGCGCGGGCAAGTCGACGGTCTTGAAAACGATCGTCGGTATTGCGCCGCCCGCGCGCGGCACCATTGCGCTCGCGGCCGAGCAGCTGGCCGGCCGCCCATCAGCCGAGATCACGCGTCGCGGCATCTCCTACGTACCGCAGGGCCGCGGCCTGTTCGCCGGCATGAGCGTTGCCCAGAACATGGAGCTCGGCCGGCTGCGGCGCCGCAACGGCGCCGGCGTGTACTGGGACGAGGACAAGATCTTCACTTTCTTCCCGCGTATCAAGGAGCGCTGGCGCTCGCCCGCCGACTACCTGTCCGGTGGGGAGCAGCAAATGGTAGCAGTTGCGCGTGCCCTGTCGGGCGATACGCGCATCCTGCTGCTCGACGAGCCGTTCGAGGGCCTTGCTCCGGCCGTGGTCGAGGAGCTGTTCGAGGCGTTCGACAAGCTTCGACGCGAGATCTCGATCCTGATCGTTGATCACCACCTCGATCTGGCGCTTGCGCTCTCGGATCGCACGGTCGCGCTCGAACGTGGGCAGGTGGCGTACATGGGCCCATCGAAGGCGCTGTCAGAGGACCTAGACCTGCGCCGCAAGGTGCTGTGGCTGTAGCAAGGGAGCGATAGCGACGATTGATCATCGGAGCAGGTCTGTCTCACCGCTGCCGCCGCGTCTCATCCCCACTTCCGTTGCCCTCTCGCGCCCAGCGCGGCGCGATCACGGCGCGCAGTTTTCGATAGAGCGGACTGGGCGGGGGGCGATTCGGGTTCCTCGGGCTCGGCGCGTTGATGGGCTTCACTGTCACTCGCACAGCGTATGCGAGACGAAGTCAATTTGTTCAATAAAGGCAGTTAGGAAAGACGGTGATGGTTATCAGCTCGCGGCCACCTGGGGTGCACCTCGGGTCGTTTGTCGAGCGACGACGTCGACGCGTTCTGGCGTCATGTGCGTCCACCCTTTCAGATGGTACTTCGTGACCGCAGCGCGCCAGGTCGCGAACAGTGCCGGATCAGTCGACGCGAGCTCAACCGGCGCGTCGTTTTGGGCGAGCCGAGCCACCTCACGCAGAAGCTCCCAATCACGGGCGACAGCGATTTAGGCCATACGGCCGCGTAAAAGAACATCAAGCGCATCCACGCACAACGTGCGAGCCGTTCGGGTCACTTTGATTTCCTTTCGTCAGCGACCAACAGCTCGACCAAGACAACATTCTCTCTGGCGGCCTCGCGCTGGGCCGGGTCCGGCAGCGAGGCGACCGCAACTCTGATTTGCTCGAGGTCCAGAGCGCGCTGTTTGACCACCAGGCAACGTCCTCGATGTCGCGCGGCTCAGCTCTTACCAGCTTCGTGGCGGATAGCAGGGCGGGCTCCGGCATGGTGATCGTTAGGTTCCCGTATTGGCATAAGACTTCGACGCTAAAATCCGCGGGCGCCTAACAATACCTGGCTGAACGATCTGGAAGTATACCATATCGGGGTCGAGTTCACCGGTAGGATCGAATAGAAGTCCCAAATCCTTACATGCCCGCCGGAATTCAGTCTCATCATAGGCCGAGCCCGGCTGCCACACATCAATGTCTGCAGATTGGCGTTTGACTTTGTGGCCTTTGGGCCGACAATGCGCGAA
>VAZL01000786.1 GCA_005883445.1 Alphaproteobacteria bacterium
TGTTGTCCTGGCGGGTCGCCGGCCGGCCGGTGAAGCGCTCGTAATGGCCGAGGTCGAGGTCGGTCTCCGCACCGTCATCGGTGACGAAAACCTCGCCGTGCTGGTAGGGCGACATCGTCCCGGGATCGACGTTGAGATAGGGGTCGAGCTTGCGCAGCCGTACCTTGAAGCCGCGCGCCTGCAGCAGCGCGCCGAGCGCTGCGGATGCGAGACCCTTGCCGAGGGAGGAGACCACGCCGCCGGTGATGAAGATATACCGCGCCATGGGACCTAACCTTTAGCGCCACGCCGCCGATTCGACGAGAGCAGCGAAGCAGCGCTCCATACGCCTTCCATGCGTAGCGCGCATATCGAAAAATCCTCGCGATCCCATTGGTATATGGCCTGGTCTCTTGATGTGAGTTCTCAATTTACCATTCGCCAGCTGCATAGCTTCTCAAGCGAAGGGGCCGGTCACCCGGCCCCCTACGTTTGCCTTATTGCGACCGTGGCACTTGCGGCCCGGGTGGAGGGGCAGCCGGCGGCTGCTGCTCCTGCTGGCGCAGCGTGTCGAGCACGCCCCCGCCCTGCCCGGCCGGTCCGCCGGGCGTCTGCTGGGCCGGGGCGCCGGTGTTCTGGATGATCGAGGTCGGCTTGCGGTCCCAACCAGCCAGGATCGATAGCAGCAAACTGGTGGCGAAGAAGAGCGCGGCCAAGGCGGCGGTGGTACGCGTGAGGACGTTGGCCGTCCCACGACTGGACAGAAATCCGCCGGTCGAGCCGATGCCGAGCCCGCCCCCTTCCGACTTCTGCAGCAGCACCACGCCGATCATGGCAAGGACGATCATGAGATGAACGAGAATGATCACGACCTGCATGCGTCCACCTGCCGTTGCGCCTTTAGTCCTGGGTGTCGCCGCCCCGGGTGTCATATAGGAAGTCGCGGGGGTGTCTACACGATCCGCCGCGCAATTTCCATGCGAACAGCACCTTGCGAGGTGCCCACTGCCCGACGGGCGGAAGACGCAAGGGGTGCGCGGCGAAACCGGACGCTTATTTCAGGACTTTCAGCCCGCCATAGGGCATGCGGTTGCCCTTCACCTTCGCCTGCGGGTCCTGGATATAGGCGCGCAAATTGTTCTCGTCCCAAACGAGGTTCGCGCGCTTCATGGGGTTCGAATAGCGGAAGTCCTCAAGTGCCGCCGACTGGCGACCAACGACGCCCTTCAGGCTCGGGCCGAGCGCGTCCGGCCGTTCCGTGTGGCAGGCCGCGCAAGTTTGGTAGAGCACCTTGCCATGCTCGACATCGGCCGCCGCGACCGGGTTTGCGGATAGCGCAAGGAGGAGCGCGGCGCCCACGATCGAGGGATGCATCATCGAACTGACCCCTAAGCTACGCCCGGATCACGCATGCACCAGCGGACCGGGGCTCTTGAGGTACTTCGTGACGATCGCGTCGGCCGACCAATAGGCGAGCGCGCCGACCGGACCGGTGGGGTTGTAAGCCGGCTGCTGCGGGAAGGTGGACGCCCCCATGATAAAGAGGTTATCCGCGTCCCAGGCTTGCAAGTAGCGATTCACGACGCTCGTCTTCGGGTCGTGCCCCATGATCGTGCCGCCGGTATTGTGGGTCGACTGGTAGGGCACGGTGTTGTAATCGCCCCGACGCAGCCCAGGCGGGCCCATCATGGTCGGATTCATGGCGCGCGCGATCTTGAGCGCGATCTCCATGCAATAATCGCCCACTTTGTAGTCGTTCTCGACGAAATTATAGGTCATGCGCAGCAGCGGCCGGCCAAGCTGATCTTTGTAGGTCGGGTCGAGGTCGATGTAGTTGTAGCGGTTGGCATAGTTCGATCCCGACAGTGTGATGCGCGCTGCGTGTTGATACCACTTGGCCGTCGCCTTCTTCCAAGCCGTGCCCCAACGCGGGGTACCGGGCGGGACCGGCCGGTAGCTGATCGGCCGTCCGTCGGCGTGCCCCAACTGGATCTTGCATCCGCCCAGGAAGCCGAGTCCGCTATGATCGAAGTTGTCGCCGTCGAAATCGTCCATGACCACCTGCGTGCCGGGCGAGCCCATGAACGGATTGAACACCTTGTCCTCGAAGAACAGCGTCACACCCAACCGCGAGAGCTGATAACAGTAGTTTCTGCCGACCACGCCCTTTTGAGTGACCGGATCGTAGGGCTCGCCGATGCCGGAGTTGAGCAGGAGCGAGATGTTGCCGAAGACATAGGCCGAGAGCACCACGAGTCCTGCCGGCTGCTCATATTCCTCGCCGGTGCGGGTATCCGTGAAGACGACGCCCGTCACCTTCTTCGCCGCCTTGTCGTAGCTCAGCCGGCTGACCCAGGCGCGGGCACGCAGCGTGAATTTCGGATCGGCGCGTAGCACCGGAAGCACGCACACGTGCGGCCCGGCTTTGGCGTTGGCCTCGCAGCCATTTCGTTCGCAGAAGCCGCAATACTGACACCCGCCCAGGGTAAGGCCTTCGCTGTTGGTATAGGCTCGGCTCGCGTTGCTCGCCGGCTGCGGAAACGGGTGATAGCCGAGTTCCTTCGCGACCTTTGCGAACATCAGCCCGGATTCGCCCATGATCAGCGGCGGCGTGGGATATTCGTTGCTGCGCGGGCCCTCGAATACGTTCCCGCCCTCGATCTTCTGTCCGCGCAGATTGCCGGCTTTGCCGGAGACGCCGCACAGCTTGTCGAATTTGTCGTAATAGGGTTCCAGCTCGTCATAGGTCATCGCCCAGTCTTGGATCGTCATATCGTCAGGGATGGACTTGGCACTGTAGCGCTCGACGATGTGGCTGCGTGTCAGATGATCACTCGGCAAATAGCGCCAATGCTGGCCGCCCCAATGATTGGCAGCCCCGCCGACGCTGTTGCCCGGCAGGAACGAGCCGAAGCGACGCATCGGGAGCGCCGATTCTGAAGGACGGTGGCGGAAGGTGACGGTTTCCAGCGCCGGATCCTGGATCAAGTCCAGCCGGTACGAATAGCGCAATTCGTCGCGCACCGCCGGGAGCGCAAAGTTCTCGCGCGGCGTGAGATCTTCGCCGCGCTCCAGGCCGACGACCGTGAGCCCCGCTTTGGTAAGTTCGCGCGCCATGATGCTGCCGGTCCAGCCCATGCCGACCATGACCGCATCGACTTCCTTCAATCGCGTTGTCATCTCTCTTCTCCCCTCACGAGAAATCCGCGATTGATTGCGGCTCGACGACGTAGCGCTTATTGCGATATTGCTCGATGAGG
>VAZL01000787.1 GCA_005883445.1 Alphaproteobacteria bacterium
CGGCTACGTGCCGGCGCGCCATCTCGTTTCGATCGACAATAGGGAACGCGACTTCGTCGCGGTCGCCGAGCGCTTCTTGGGTGCGCCGTATCTCTGGGGCGGCAAGACGTCGCTCGGCCTCGACTGCTCGGGCCTGTTGCAGGTCGCGCTCGGCGCATGCGGAATTGCCTCCCCGCGCGACAGCACCGTGCAGGAAAAGGCGCTCGGACAAGAGCTCTCGATCCCGCACTCCGAACTGCGGCGGGGCGACCTCGTGTTCTGGCAGCGCCATGTGGCCATCGTGCGCGACGCCGCCTCGCTCGTTCACGCCAATGCCTTCCACATGGCGGTCGCGTTCGAGCCGATCGCGCAGGCGATCGCGCGCATCCGCGCCGCCGGCAGCGAGGTGACAAGCATGCGCCGGCTCGACCTGCCGAGGTAATACTGCTGCCGTCGTCTTCGACTCGTCATGCCCGGGCTTGACCGGGGCATCCATCGAAAAGAAGTACTTCAACCCAAGAGGATGGATTGCCGGGTCAAGCCCGGCAATGACGGCTGAGTGGATCAATGCCAATCGCCTTCGGCAACGGCATCAATCCGCGGACACGCCGCTCGCCTTGATCGGGCCGCTCCAGCGCGCGATCTCGGCGGCCACGAACTTGGCGAAGTAGTCCGGGCTTCTGCGCTCCGGCGGCGCGACCTCCTCGCCGAGCGTTTCGAAGCGCTCGCGCACGGACGGCGTGTCGAGCGCCTCGCCGACGGCCGCATTGAGGCGGCGCACGATCGGCTCGGGCGTCCCCTTGGGCAAGAACAGGCCCTGCCAGGTGCCGACTTCGAAATCGAGGCCCTGCTCGCGCGCAGTCGCGACGTTCGGCAGGACCGCGGGCCGCCGCGAGCCCGTGCTGGCGATCGCCTTGATGGAGTTGCTTTCGATCTGCGGCAGCGACGTCGACACCGAATCGCACACGTAGTCGATGCGGCCGGCCATCAGATCCTGCATCGCCGGCCCCAAGCCGCGATAGGGAATATGCGTGACGTCGACGCCCAAGGCCGCGTTGAGCAGGATGCAGCTCACGTGCGAGGCCGAACCGGCGCCGGCGGAGCCGAACTTGACCGTCGCCTGGTTCGCCTTCACGTAGGCGATGAACTCGGGCAGCGAATTTGCCGGAAGGGTCGTCGGCGCGATCAACACGCGCGGCGACTCGACGACGAGCCCGAGCGCGGTGAAGTCGGCAATGGTGTCGTAGGGCGGCTTCTTGTAGAGCGTCTGGCTCCAGGCGTGCGTGCCGCTGTTGCCGAGCACGAACTGGTATCCGTCGGGCGGCGCCTTGGCGACGCGCAGCGAACCGACCGTGCCCCCCGCCCCGCTCGGATTCTCCACCACGACCTGCTGGCCGAGCACGTCGCTCAGCCCTTGCGCCAGGATGCGGCCGGCGACGTCGCTCGGGCCGCCGGCGGCGAACGGCACGACCAGCGTGAGCGGCCGGGTCGGCCAATTTTGCGCCGATGCCGTGCCGGTCGCGGCCGGCAGCGCCAGCATCGCGGCCGACGCAGCGAGGCACGCGCCAATCACTCGACTTCTTCCGATGCCCATGGTTCGTCCCTGATCATGGCCGCGTGGCGTGCTGGAGCGCGCGGGCCGCGCATTATCGCTTCGCCGCGATAAGCGGGCCATCGTGAGGTTGACGCTGCTCAGACTTCGCGGCCCCCTGCCTCCTCGCGTGCCCCCAGCCATCCCTTCGATCCGCGCCCCATTCGACACCGCCCAACGGTGCGCGGCGGAGCACAGCCTACCGCTCGACACGTTGGAGTTGCGCCATCCATTGTAAATAACAATCCGGAAACAAGCGAACGGAGCCGGCGATCGTTTCCCACAGCCGCAGGTTGGTGCTTCGCCCCTCGTCCTCATGCTGAGGAGCATCGCAGCGGAATGCGAATGCAGCTGCTCCCACAGCCGAAGCGCGCTGCGATGCGTCTCGAAGCATGAGGACGCACACATCGGCTCGTCCTCATCCTTCGAGACGCGCGCACGCCCGTTCGTACTTTGCGGGTTCTCTTCAGCATGCGCGCTCCTCAGGATGAGGACAGCATCGCGTCTGCGTCCATATTCCTATCTCACGATGTCAACCAGCCCATCTCGTTCCCGCGATGCATTTCTGCGTCCGGGGTTTGCAACCTTGCTTCGCCAACCCGAATCGAGGGGTGGGCGGAGCGCCGAGAGACGTTTGGGTGCTCGGCGGAACACCCATACGGCGTGCACATAACGCGGCACGCCAGGCGCTTGCGAGGCGCCTTGCGTCCCATGACGCGGGACGCTCGCCTCTCGGCGCTCCACCGTGGCGGTTTTGGGCTCCCGGGGCCGCGCTTCCGTCTCCTTCGGCGCCCGCCGTCCTACAACGGCGGGCAGGTGCCTTGCGGATCCGTGCAGC
>VAZL01000788.1 GCA_005883445.1 Alphaproteobacteria bacterium
TTCAGAGTCGGCGTCGATACCGGCGGAACGTTCACCGATCTGATCGTCATTGGCGATGACGGGCGCCTGCTCAGGCGAAAAACGCTCTCCACGCCGGACGATTTCTCGCGCGGCATTTTGCAGGCGCTCACCGATGTCTTCAAGGAATACGGCCTGACCGGGGCGGACCTCGACGCCTTCATCCACGGCACCACCGTGGCGACGAACGCCATCCTGGAGGGCAAAGGCCCGCCCATAGGCTTGCTGACCACGAACGGTTTCGCGGACGTTCTCGAGATCGGGCGCGGCGGCTGGGGCGCGGACGTGCACAACCTCAAGTGGCTGAAGCCCGCGCCGCTGGTGCCCCGCGCGCTGCGGCTGGAGATCGACGAAAGGATTGCGGCGCGCGGCGAAGTGCTTCGCGCGCCCGACCGAGGTCAGCTGAAGCGCGAGCTGGAGCAGTTGCGCGCGGCCGGCATCAAAAACGTCGCCGTGTGCCTCATGAATTCCTACGTGAATCCGGCGCATGAGAAGCTCGTGCAGGCTGTGGGCGAGGAGGCTTTCCCCGGCATGACGATCTGCCCGTCGACCGACGTGCTCGGCGAGGCGCGCGAGTTCGAGCGCACCAGCACGACGGTCATCAATACGTACCTCATGCCCGTGGTCGACCATTACCTCGATCAGCTGCAGAAGGCGCTCGTATCGGTCGGCTACAAGGGCAATGTGCTCGTCATGCAGTCAAACGGCGGCCTGATGTCGGCGGACCTCGCGCGACGGCGCCCCGTCAACATCGTCGAATCGGGGCCGGCAGCGGGGGTTCTGGCCGCCTGTTATCTCGCGCAGCAGACGGGCGAGCGCAACCTCATCGCCTTCGACATGGGCGGCACCACCGCCAAGGCATCGCTGATCGAGGACGGCAAGCCGTTTGAATCGGCCGAATACCACGTTGGCGGCGGC
>VAZL01000789.1 GCA_005883445.1 Alphaproteobacteria bacterium
CAATGCACCGGCCAGATCGACATGGACGTGGCGGGAGAATTCATATTTGACAGTCCCGAACACTACACGGCCGTCATCACCGCGCGGTCGTTCATGCTGGGCCGCCTCATGCAATCGATACGCACATCGGTCGAAGGACAGCGCGTGGGCGACTGCCCGTAGCCGGCTTGCGAGGTGGAGGGCGACTGCGCTAACTCTGACGCGGTCGAGGGCGCAATTGCGAATCTAGCCGAGTGAGTCGCGCAAGCGACGCGCTCCTTGCACCTTGCTTGGAGGACATCATGAAGCCGTTGATTCGGTCGCGGATGTCGCTTTTCGTCGCCTGTGCAGCAGCGTCTGCAGGCGGGCTCGCGCTGTTGATCGCCAACGGCGAGCGCATACTCGAAGGTGCCCGGCTCGCGTCCGCGAATGCGGCCCCGACGAGTATCATGCCGGCCTCCGAATGGAATGATCTGGATTTTCTCCTCTGCCACACGCCCACGAAGACCGTCGGCGCCGTGACAAGGAGCATGATCCGCGTGGCTGCGGCGCAGACCGAGGCGCCGCAGGCAAAGACGAACGCCGCTTCGCCCGCGCTGGCATTTGCGGATAGCGATCCGCCGGTATGGGACGGACTCGGCTCGCTGTCATACAAAGTCACGACTTCGAGCGCAGCGGCGCAAGTCTATTTCGACCAGGGACTGCGGCTGACCTATGCCTTCAATCATGAGGAGGCGCAGCGCGCATTCCGTAAGGCGCAGAAGCTCGATCCCGACTGCGCGATGTGCTTCTGGGGCGAGGCGCTGGTGCTCGGGCCCAACATCAACCTGCCGATGCCGGAAGAAGCGGTGGCGCCTGCCTTCGCCGCAATGCAGAAGGCGCGGACCCTCGCCGCCAAGGCAAGCCCACGCGAGCAGGCGCTGATTACGGCCTTGTCGGCGCGATATGTTGAGGACGCGAAGGCGGACCGGACACAGTTGGATGCAGCCTATGCCGCCGTCATGGCCAACGTCGCGGCGCAATTCCCGGAGGACGACAACATCGCGGTGCTGTACGCGGAATCGGTCATGGATCTCAGTCCATGGGACTACTGGCAGCCGGGCGGACGAGAGCCGAACCCTCAAAGCACGCCGATCGTGCCGACTTTGGAGCGCGTGCTTGCCAGGGATCCCGATCATCCCGGCGCCATTCACTATTACATCCATGCTGTCGAGGCCTCCGACCGGCCGAAGCGCGCGGAGCCTTACGCCGACCGTTTGCGTGGCGCCGTTCCCGGCGCGGGCCACCTCGTGCACATGCCGAGCCACATCTATTACCGCATCGGCCGTTATCTCGACGCGCTCGGCGACAACAAGACCGCTGTGGCGGTGGATGAAACATACCTGGCTGCGAACGAGGTGCCGATGGGTGTCTATCGGTTGGGCTATTACCCGCACAATGTGCACTTCGTCATGGCTTCGGCGCTGATGGCGGGCGACGGGCCCTCCGGCATTGCCGCGGCTGAGAAACTGCGCGGCCTCGTGCCCGACCAGGCCGCGCTCGCCATCCCGGGCGCGCACCCGGTGAAGGCAGCGCCGTACTTCGCCCACGCCCTGTTCAGCACGCCCGAAGTCATCCTCGCGCTGCCCGATCCGGGAATGGCCATTCCGTACGTCAAGGCGATGTGGCACTACGCGCGCGGGACCGCATATGTCGCGCGGCGTGATTTCAGCGCGGCCACCGCCGAGGCGAACGCTATCGAAACCCTCGAACACACGGCCGACTTCTCGCTGCTCAAGACGGCGGGCATCCCCGCATCCGATGTGCTCGAGCTTGCGCGGGCCGTGATCGAGGGCCGCGTCGCCCTGGCGCAAGGCGATGCCAATAAGGCGATCGAGCGGTTCGAGCAGGCGGCGGGATTACAGGAGACGCTGCCCTACATGGAGCCGCCATACTGGTATTATCCGGTGCGTCAATCGCTAGCGGTCGCGTTGATGCAGTCGGGCCGACTCGACGATGCGGAGGGTCAGTTCCGGCGCGCCCTTGCGCGTGCGCCGAATAACGGCTGGTCCCACTATGGGCTCGCCGAACTGTATAGGACGCGCGGCGACGCCGAGGCGGCGCGTAAGGCGCAAGCAGAACTCGCGAAGACCTGGGTCGGCGATCGTCAACTGCTGGAACTATCCAAGCTGTGACGCGCTTTTGACTTACGACCGGCAACTTAGAGACCATCGGTAGATACCTGTGGCCTCTCGATTTTCGACTGGCCAGCGATTAGCGAATCGGAAACGATGACA
>VAZL01000790.1:0-562 GCA_005883445.1 Alphaproteobacteria bacterium
GAGCCCCGATACGACGGCGCCGCGCGGCATCTCAACCCGCTCCAGCACCTCTCCCGTTTGCGGATCGATGCGCCTCAGATCGCTCTCGTCGGCCTCCCAGGTACCGTGCCACAGCTCGCCATCGACCCAGGTGACGCCGGTGACGAACCGGTTGGAGTCGATGGTGCGAAGGATCGCTCCGGTCTCCGGGTCGATCTGGTGGATCTTCCGCTCCCGATACTGGCCCACCCAGAGCGTGCCTTCGGCCCAGGCGAGTCCCGAGTCACCGCCGCCGCCGGGCGCCGGAATCGTGGAGAGCACGCACCCCGTCTTCGGATCGATCTTCTGGATGCGGTTCTCCGCGATCTGGAACAGATGCTCGCCGTCGAACGCGGTGCCCGCATGCCCGGCGACGTCGAACGAGCGCAGCTTCTTGCCGCTCTCTGGATCGAAGGCGTTCAACCGGTTGCCGGACGCGAACCAGACATGGTTGCCGTCGAACGAGACTCCATGAACCTGTTCGGCCTCGGGGAAGGGCCCGTATTCGCGGATGACCTCCGCCTTTGATGTTTTCATTCTTCCA
>VAZL01000790.1:574-3110 GCA_005883445.1 Alphaproteobacteria bacterium
CGGCCGAATGCCTGCACCTTGCCCGCGGCCGAAAGCTCCTTGAGCGCGCGCTGCACGGTGCGCTGGCTCGCGCCGAGCGCGAGCGCAAGTGCCGAGCCCGACCACGACTCGCCGTCCGCCAAAAAGGCGAGCACCGCCGCGTGCCGCTCTTCCACCGGCCGCGCCAGCACGACGACCTCGCGCGCGCCGCGCGGCGAGAGCGCGAAACCCTTTTTCGTCGCGCTCACGCGGGCGACTGCCTGCAGCAGCCTGCGGAGCCGCCCGATCTCGACCCGCAACCGCGCGCGATGGGATTCGTCGGCGTGCTTCGCGCCGAACGCGCGGGTGAGCAGCACGTCCCGCGCCACGTCCCCGGGCCATGCCTCGCCGAGCGTGCGCGCAAGCGCGAACAGCACCGGACGCCTCGCGAGCGGCACGAGCATGTTTCGCTCGCGCACAAGATTGCGGCAGGCGTCGATGACAAGCGCCTTCGACGCGAGCAGCGCCTCGACTTCCTCTAGCAGGAGAGGGCGCTCCTCACCGCGCGCGATCAGCCGCGCCGCAGGTGTGTCGAGGACAGCGAGGGCGTGTTCGACCTCCGCCGCGAGCGCCGGAATGCGTGCCCAGCGCGCGGCTTCCTCGGCGCGGGCGAGCGCTGCGTGTGCTGCCTTGGCGCGGACACGCCGCATAGAAATCCCGGCGACCGCGAGCTCATGTATGGTACGCAGCGCAGGCGTAAGAGCTGAGAGATCGAGCTGCGCAAGCTTGTGCTCGGCATCGTCGAGGCGCCCGATCAGAAGCAGGCGCCGGGCCTCGAGGTAGCGCGCATGGGCGGCGTTCGCCCGGTCGCCATGCGCTTCGAGGGTCGCCGATGCCGCGGCGAGTGTCTTCGTGGGCCAGGCGAGGTCGCGCGAAGCGAGCGCGATCTCGGCCTCGGCAACGACACATCTCGCGCGAGCCACAGCCTCTCTCGGGCCGAAGGCGCGCGCGGCCCGCCGCACTAGCGCTTTCGCGCGGTTGAGATCGCCAAGCTGGGCCATGGCGATGCCGCGAAGCGCGAGCGCCGGCCCATCATCGCGGAGCGCGACTCTGTTCAGCGCGCCGAGGGGATCGCCCATCGCGAGCGCCCGAGCCGCCGCCGTGATCAGCGAGTCCATCGGAATCCCGTCACACTTGTAACTCCCAGGGGGCCGGAGCCCGGTCCTAGTCTAATCCACAACGGTACAGATAACGGAGAATGACGATGACGACACACAAGACCGGAACACGTGAACAGTGGCTTGCGGCGCGGCTCAAGCTGCTCGATGCGGAAAAGGCGCTGACGCGGCAGAGCGATGAGCTCGCGCGAAGGCGCCAGGAGCTGCCCTGGGTCCGCGTGGAAAAGGACTACCGGTTCGACACCGACGAAGGGAAGGCTTCGCTCGCGGACCTCTTCCAGGGGCGCTCGCAGCTCCTCGTCTATCACTTCATGTTCGGGCCGGACTACAAGGCGGGCTGCATTTCCTGCTCTTCGATCGCCGACGGTTTTAACGGCATCGCGGTGCACCTCACCAACCACGACGTGATGCTCTGGGCGGCATCGCGCGCGCCGCTTCCGAAGCTACAGGCGTTCAAACAGCGGATGGGCTGGACCTTTCCCTGGGCGTCCTCGCAGGGCGGCGATTTCAACTACGACTTCAATGTCTCCATCACCGAAGAGCAGCAGCGCAACGGCGGCAGCGAATACAATTACCGTCGCGGCGGCCACGCGATGACCGAGACGACGCTTCCGCCTGTCGTGATCGAGAATGCGGCCAGGGCCGGCGCCGAGCCGATCGCCTATGTGCGCGAGCGGCCGGGCCTCAGCGCTTTCGTCCTCGAAGACGGCGTCGTCTATCATACCTATTCGACCTATGCCCGCGGACTGGACGGGCTCTGGGGCATGTACCAGTGGCTCGACCGCGCCCCGAAGGGACGCAATGAACAGGGCGTCTGGTGGCGTCACCACGACAGTTACGAGCAGGTGGCGCGATGATCGCCACGCGAGGTGAAACCGTGCGCGCCAGCGGTGGAGCCAGCAAGGTGGCTGCGCTCGACGCGGCTGGCTGGCTTTTGCTGGCGGCTGCGCCGACATTCGTAGTCATGGCGTTGCTCACGGGCGTTCTTGATAGCGGCGGGGCGGACATGCTCTGTTCGCCCGCGCATGATGCGTCACCGCTGAATGGAATGGTCTGGATGTACGTGTTGATGAGCGCCTTCCATTCGGCGCCCTGGCTGAAACTGATCTCTAGCCGACGAAACGGCGCCCGCTGTGATCCAGCACATTCCGAACACAAAGCGGCAGTTCGTTGCGACGTATCAATTCGGTCGGTATTGGACTAGAGCCGACATATTGGTAGGTGGAATGCATCGGCGCCATCACCCACAAGATGGCGTCGGACTGCAATTACAGCGTCTCGCTCTCGCTTGATTAAATTTCCCTGTTCCCCGAAAAAAATTCCCTGATACGCATTTGAAAATTCCCTGTTCTGTTGCGTAGGGAATTCCGCTGTAAGGCATTGAATGCGCGCGTTGATCG
>VAZL01000791.1 GCA_005883445.1 Alphaproteobacteria bacterium
CCAACCGGCACCTTCACCGAGACACTCAGGGCCGAGTCCAGCGCTTGCATAGAACCGACGGAATCAAAGTAGCGCGGAGTGACCGTGTAGGTGTAGTCGCCAAACGTGGGCGAAAGCCCTTGATGGGTCGTGCCCGGATAATGGGTCCAGCGGTATTTCTGGATGGGGGCATTCACAGTAGAGTTAGGCGGCTCACTCGCAACCGGCCTGTGTTTGGTGGGCTCCTCAAACTGAAGGAGGTTTTGCAAATAAAAGCCGGGCACTTGTCCAGGCGGCTGGCAAAAGATCGTGAAGCCCGCAAGATTTTTTGCATTGTCGCGGCTCTGGAAGTTGAAGGCCAATAGCGTCTTCTTGTCGCCAACGTAGGCCTTCACGAAAAAGGAATTCTTGCTCGCAGTTACGAAGGACATGGAATCACCTGGTGAAGATACTTGCTTCTCGCCTCGCCGCACGTTTTTGGCGGTGGCACCGGCCGCAGCATCCGGAGCCAGCGTTTCGACATGCCTCGTCTAGAGCCGGCGGGCAAGGCTAGCTAGCCGCTCGTCAGCCCAAGCCGGGGCGAGTAGCGTCACGCCCATCGCAACGCCGGAGGATAGCACGCCTCCTGGAACCGCGATCGCGCAGAGATCAAGCAGATTAGCGAAGTACGAATAATGGCCAAGCTGGTTGTTGAGTCGGATCGGATCAGCTGTCATCTCGGCGATCGTGAATGGCCGCGGCGCTGTCGGCACTATCAGCGCATCGATCGTGGCGAACTGTTGCGTCACTACGCGGCGCAACTGCGCAAGGCGATGGATCCCAGCGAAGGCAGCGCCTGCCGAATATTGGTTGCCAGTCCGCAAGACCGAGCGAGTCACCTCGAGCAGGTCATTGCCATGTTTATTGATGAACGGTGCGAGCGCCGCATGCCGCTCGGCGATCCAGGGCCCGTCGAATAACATCTGGCCCGCTTCCCGGAACGGCGCAAAGTCGATCTCGATTAGCTGGTCGCCGAGTCGACCAAGCCGCTCGCACGCCGCCTCGTAGATCCGGGCGCATTCGGGCATGTCGTACCACTCGCGGTCGCGCGGTGCGGGCACCCCATAGCGAAACGGCGCGGAGCCCGCCGACGCGGCCGGGCGCGACGGCGGCGGACGCGAGAACGGATCGTCAACATCGAAACCCTCAATCACTGTGAGCACTTGCATCCCGTCATCAATCGAGAGCGCGAAGACGGAAACGCTGTCGAGAGTCGGACAATTCGGCACGAGCCCACGGGTCGAGATACGCCCGACCGTCGGCTTGATGCCGATGACGCCGTTGAAGCCGGCGGGAATGCGTCCGGAGCCACCGGTGTCGGTCCCGAGCGCGAAGGAGACAAGGCCTGTCCCCACAACGACCGCAGAACCGGAACTCGAGCCGCCCGATACATACAGCGGATTGCCGACCGCCCCACACGCTCCATACGGCGATCGTGTTCCGGAAAGGCCGGTGGCGAATTGATCGAGATTGGTCTTGCCGAGGCAAACCGCGCCCGCGGCGAGCAGCAGCTCGACGCTGCGTGCCGAGCGTTCCGGAGTGTAGCTAAATGCCGGGCATGCCGCCGTGGTGGGCATCCCCGCTACGTCGATATTGTCTTTCACTCCGAACGGCACGCCGTAAAGCGGCAAGCTTTCTCTGGCAGCGGCCTGCGCTTCAATTTCGGCGCACGCACGCAGCGCCTCTTCGCGCGGCCGGAGGTGAATCCAAGCTGGCCCGATCGCGGCGCTGCAAATGCGGTCGTAAATCGCTGCAATCAGCTCGCTCGGCCTCGCACCAGCGGCGTAGGCCTTGCGCAGATTGGCCAGCGATAACGAGTCCAAGCGCAGCATGGCGTCTCCGCCGATGGCATGAAACGGTGCTCGCAGACCGGCTTGCACATTCGCTGCCAGAGCGGCGGCGAACAAGCAAGTTATTCGCCATTGCACTCCGATTGTTGGAATTGCCGCCCCATCGGATTGATCGCAATTGGGCGAACAACGATCGACTAGATGATCAATTGGGCAATCGCCTGCGCTTTAGGCAATTTGGCGAGCAGCTGTCGTTTCCTCCTATCACCGGCGCTGGATGAAATTCAACGATAAGTCAATCGCTTAAGAGCTTTGTCCGCTGCCCTGGCTGCCCGATTGCGAAGGGCCGGTGGAGGGTTGGGCTGGCACACCCTTTGCAAATCCCCACACCAGAGCAAAGAGAAATCGGATGAACGTCGCGCCGAGCGGTCTTGCCGGGAGA
>VAZL01000705.1 GCA_005883445.1 Alphaproteobacteria bacterium
GTCTTCGGATCGCTCCCCATGCGCGTTCCGCCCTCGTGGTGAGCGCCCGGCGCGCCCGGGCCCAACGGCGCGCGCCACACCTGTGCCGCTCCCATGGCGCGCCCGATCTCCTCCATCTTCTTCATCATGAACTCGACGCGCGCGAGCTCGTTCGGCCGCCGCCAGTCGTAGGTCAGGCGCGGCGCCGGCAGCCCCCAGGAGTCGCGCACATTAGGATCGAGGTCGATCGTCTGGTGGGCGTAAGGCAGGTCCTCGAGCCCGCACCCCAGCGCGGCACGCCGGGCGGCGGCGGCATGTTCATGGCGCTGGCGATCGGGCCGCCTTCGAGTCCGGCAGGACCCGCGGAGATCTGCGCGCCGCGGATGAAGCCGAGATCCTTGTGGTCGAAATTGTCGGCGTTGAAGTCGTCGATCGTGTGCTTCTGTGCGCTCGGGCCCATGTAGTTGTTGACGTGCCGGTCGTCGAACACGGCGTAGACGTTCGGCATCATGTGCGCCATCAGGTGCTTGCCGACCTGCCCGCTCGAATTCGCGAGCCCGTTCGGGAACGTGTCGCTCTTCGACAGCAGAAGCAGGCGCGTGTTGTCGTAGATGAAGGTCGTGAGAATGACGAGCTCGGCCTCGATCGTGTTGTTCGAGCCGTCGGGGCCGTAGTAGCCCACGCCAGTCACCCGACCGCTGTTGTCGCTGTTCACGCTATGGCACATGGCCCCCGTGATCAGCTTGAAGTTGCCGGTTGCGTCGGCCTCGGGCAGCTTGGTGATGAGGATGCTCGACTTGGCGCCGACGTGACAGCCGAACGCCTGGCAGAAGCCGCAATAGGTGCAGGCGGGCCGATCGTTATAGGGCTCCGAGAGGATCGCGCGCGGCGTCGAGAACGGGTGATAGCCGAGCTTGCGCGTCGCGGCTTCGAACAGGATGGCGCCCTGGTCCAAGCGCAGCGGCGGCAGCGGGTAGTCGCGACGGCGCGGCGCTTCGAACACGTTGCCGCCGTCGATCTTTTTTCCCTGCAGGTTGCCGGCCCTGCCGGAGACGCCGAGCTCGTACTCGGCGCGATCGTAATAGGGCTCGAGATCGGCGGAGCTCAGCGGCCAGTCGGCGAGCGAGGAGTGTTCCGGAATGGCGGGCGCCCCGTAACGCGCGATGGTATGCGAGCGCGCGCGGAAGTCGTCCTCGTGCAGGCGCCATGACACGGCGCCGTAGTGGACGGTGCCACCGCCCGCCTGATTGCCGTAGTTCTGCACCGGGATCGCAGTCGCCGATGCATTCGCATTGGGCCGCCAGGTGATGGGCTGACGCTTGATGTTCGGGCGCAGATCCTGGCGCTGGAAATAGCGCAATTCGTCGTGCGGGTCGAAGTCTTGGGTGGTCAGGCGCGGCCCGCGCTCCAGGCCGATGACCTTCATGCCCGCCTTGCCGAGCTCGGCTGCGAGGATACCGCCTGCCGCGCCCACGCCGACGATGACAACATCGGTTTTTTCGGTTGCCATGGCTCACATCCTCCCGTCAGCCGGCCTTAGCCTGCAAGCCGACGATGGGGAGCCGCGTGAACGCTTCGCTGCTCTGCATGTCCGCCGCGGTGAATTCCATCTGCCCGCCGGGGAATCCCACCAGGCGCCATCCGGCGAAGTCCTTGTTGCCGCCGTAAATCGGGTCGGCGAACATTCCTTCCATCGTGTGCGTGCGCACGGTGTTGAAGAAGGCGGCCGCCGAGGGCCAGGAGAACTCGCTCGCCTTGCCCTGTTCGAGCGCGGCGACGACCTCGTCCTGTTGCGCGGCGGAGAGACGCCGGAAGGGTTCTTTGTAGGTTTTGCGGCAGTAGGCATCGAGCGAGGCGAGCCCGCGCCGGTAAAAGTACTGCAGATCGGCGTAGGCGCCCGCCAGCGCCAGATCGATGTAGTTGAGCACGTCCGCGTCGTGCGCACCTGGGTTGCCCGGTGCGCCGGGCATGAGCCGTTCCGTAAATGCCGCAACGGTGGCGGCGTCTTCGCTGTTGAAGAATGCGCCGAGCCCCGGGCCGCCCGCGTGCGAATGGGCGGGGCCGGTTCCTGTCGTGGACGGCTCATGCGTCTGCGCAAGCGCGTCGGGCACGAGGGTTGCGCCAGCGACGGCACCTGCGCCGACCGCCGCGCCCAGCAGGAACGCGCGGCGCGCTTCATCATGCTTGGTCATGGGTCATTCCTCCCATCGTCGTTCTTTAAGACCGGCGGTGCGGCCGAGGACCGCATATGCCGGACTATTATCGTGTGGGCGACGTCAGCGGCCCGCTTCGCTTGCGATCCGGTCAGCCGGCCACGCGCAACCGCGCTGCCTCCGGACGAGCCTTCGTCACGGAAACACGCGGGGCTGGCCACCTGAAGAACTGACCGCCTGAAGAATTGAGCAGAGGATGACCTCTCCCGACGGCCTGCCTCCGTCGCTTAGACTGCGCCCAAGCGCCGCCGCTGGCAAGACGAATGTCGCAAGGGTGGTGCCTCGGTTTGAATCTCGCTATGCGACCCAAGGCACCACGAGTAGCAGGATGTTCGCGAGCACATGTCTCGGGGAATGCAATGGACGTTGCGCGTCGTCGTTTGCTTTATCTTGCCGCCGGCGCGGCCGCGCTGCCGGCCGGCGCGCGCATCACGCAGGCGCAATCCTACCCATCCCGAGACATCGTGGCGCGCCTGATGGGACAATGGTTGTCGGAGCGGCTAGGCCGTCAGTTCATCGTCGAGAACCGGCCGGGAGCTTCGGGCAATCTTGCCCTCGAGGCAGTGGCCAATGCGCCTGCCGACGGCCACACGCTCGCGCTTCTGGGCGTGAACAACGCGATCAACGCCAGCCTCTACAACAAGCCCGGCTTCGAGTTTCTGCGCGACATCGCGCCGGTCGGCGCCGTCATGCGCGTGCCGCTGGTGATGGTGGTCAACCCGTCGTTTCCCGCAACGACGGTCCCGCAATTCATCGCCTATGCCAAAGCCCACCCCGGCAAGATAACCATGGGATCGGGCGGCGTCGGCACCTCGATCCACGTCTGCGGCGAGCTGTTCAAGATGATGACCGGAGTCGAGATGCTGCACGTGCCCTATCGCGGCGGGGCGCTGGCGCTCAACGACCTCATCGGCGGACAGCTGCAAGTGATGTTCGACACCATGCCCGAGTCGATCGGCTTCATCCGGGCGGGCGCGCTGCGGCCGCTCGCGGTGACCACGGCGG
>VAZL01000706.1:0-305 GCA_005883445.1 Alphaproteobacteria bacterium
AAGAAGGCGGCGCCGTTTTTGTCAACGCCCGAAATTCATTTCGCCGTAAGGTGTGACATTTAAGTGAGCATCGTGCGCCGCCCGGCGTGGGTCGCTCGACCTCTACGGCCGCGACGAAGCGGCGCCGACCGCCGCCTCCTCGTGGTCGGAATGGCCGCAGACGATTTTCTCGGGCCAGATGAGCTCTTCGCTCGATGCAAAGACCTCGCGCACGGTGGAGACGATGATCCACGTGGCGATGCCTGCGGCGATGAGGGGATCGAAGATCGAATAACCGGTCAGGCCGACCAGGAGGCCGGCGGCGA
>VAZL01000706.1:550-2665 GCA_005883445.1 Alphaproteobacteria bacterium
GCCATCTCGTCGGAGAGATTGTGCACGCTGTCCATGATGAGGCTGAGGCTATCGGCCTTGAATCCGGCGACCGCTTCGACCACGAAAATCGCGGTGTTGAGCGCGGCGGCCGCCGCGAGCGGTTTGCGATAATGGGCCATGGGCAGCTGTCGACCTGCTGATCCGCGGAATTGGGAATTATCGCCAACTCGATATCACTCGCAACCGAGATGTTTGGCGCCCGGCAACGGGGTGCGGCTATTCGCTTCCGCGAGTTCCACACCCGATAGTTGGAACCGTCGCATTGCATGTGGCTGCCGGAGCGCCGGTGATCGGCTCTTGAACGACGACATGAAGCGGCTTGCTGCGCCATCTGCGGCACTGGTGGGTGGACAGAAACGACCCCGTTTGCTAAGCAATTCTGCATTGAACGGCCGAGATCACGTGCCTGCTCGAAGCACCGCGGCCGTTGTTGTCTTCGAGACAACGACCGGCTAGCGCAGGCCACGCTTGCTCCCAGCAGCGACCGTCAATTACGACATTAATGACTGCGTGGCTGAGGACTATCGGATGACCGCGGTATCAACCGAAACGCGGAAGACCGGGATCGAGGTCGTCGGCGACATGCCTTGGGGGACTCACTTTTGTCTCTTCTACGAGACGAAAGAGGATCTCCTCGAGATACTGATCTCGTACTGCAAGGCCGGATTGGAAAGCGGGGAGTTCTGCCTGTGGATTGTCGCCGAGCCCCTGACGGTCGAGGAAGCGACCGGCGCGCTGAAAGACACGGTCCCTGGATTTAGCCGGTATCTCGCGGACTCCAGCATCGAAATTGTGTCGGCTCGCGATTGGTATCTCTCGGGCGGCACGTTCGATCTCAAGAGAGTGACCGCCGGTTGGCTGGAGAAACTCGCTCGTGCATCGGCCAAAGGTTACGTCGGGGTGCGAGTGACCGGCGATACCGCTTGGCTGCAAAAAAAGGACTGGAAACACTTCTGTGAATACGAAGAAGGCCTCAACGAGGCTGTCGCCAACCAACGCTTGGCGGTCCTGTGCACGTACCCGCTTGCGGCGTGCGGGGCTATGGAAATCCTGGATGTGGTGCGGACACACCAGTTTGCCGTTGCAAAACGACACGGAGACTGGGACGTCATCGAAACTGCCGGTCTCAAGCTGGCCAAAGAGGAGATCAAGCGGCTCAATGATGAGCTCGAACAACGTGTTCTGGAACGGACCAGCCAGCTGATGCTCGCCTCGGAAGCCTTGCGGGAAGCCCAAGCAGAGCTCGCGCACGTCAATCGGGTCACGACGATGGGACAACTGGCGGCTTCGATCGCCCACGAGGTCAACCAACCGCTCGCAGCATCAGTCACCAACGCTCATGCCGGCTTGCGCTGGTTGGGACTCGAGCCGCCTAATCTGGAAGAGGTCCGGGAGGCCCTGGCCGCTATTGTCACGGATAGCAACCGAGCCAGCGACGTGATCAACCGCATGCGTGCCCTCATCAAGAAGGCTCCTGCACGGAAGGACGGATTGCAGATCAACGAGGTGATCCTCGAGGTCACCGCCTTAATGCGTGGCGAGTTGGTCAAAAGCGGCGTCTCGTTGAACACGCAACTCGCGCAGGGCTTGCCGCTCATTCAAGGCGATCGGGTCCAGCTGCAGCAAGTGCTGGTCAACTTGATCATGAACGCCGTCGAGGCGATGGGCAGCGTCAACCACGGCTCGCGAAAGTTGCTGATCGGCACGGGCGCCGATGAAGCGGGCAGGATACGAATCAGCGTGCAGGATTCCGGGCCGGGACTAAATCCGCAGATCTTCGACCGCGTCTTCGATCCGTTCTACACGACCAAGGCCGACGGCATGGGCATGGGACTATCGATCTGTCGCTCGATTATCGAAGCTCATGACGGACGGATATGGGCCTCTGCGATGCCCGGCCCGGGCTCGACATTTAACGTCAGCCTGCCTGGCGCCGTCGATAAGGGCACCGCGTTGATGGGGGCGCCCGTTGCTGAAACGCTCTGGTCCGGTCCGGCTCGTTCGGTTCCAGGGGCCTCCGTTTGAGCTCAGCGCCATACGGCAAATGAGGCAGGTCCAGGATCGGACCGGAGCCTGAGCGCGCCGCGCACAAGC
>VAZL01000707.1 GCA_005883445.1 Alphaproteobacteria bacterium
GTCATCCTCGTGCTCAAGGGGGTATCCCTTAAGGTTGCGAGGGGCGAGATCGTCGCGCTGTTGGGCGCGAACGGCGCCGGCAAATCGACGACGCTCAAGGCGATCTCCAATCTTTTGTCCGCCGAGCGCGGCGAAGTGACCAAAGGCTCCATCGTCTTCGACGGCGAAGAGGTGCATGCGCGCTCCCCGAACGAGCTCGTGCGACGCGGATGCATCCAGGTGATGGAGGGGCGCCATTGCTTCGCGCACCTCTCCGTGGAGGAGAACCTTTTCACTGGTGCGTTTACACGCCGCGACGGCAGCGCGGCCATCCGGCGCGATCTCGAACTGGTCTATTCCTATTTCCCGCGGCTGAAGGAACGGCGCACCTCCACCGCCGGATATATCTCCGGCGGCGAACAGCAGATGTGCGCGATTGGACGCGCGCTGATGTCGCGCCCGAAGACGATCCTGCTGGACGAACCTTCCATGGGGCTCGCGCCGCAGCTGGTCGAGGAGATTTTCGCGATCGTCGGCGATCTCAACGCCAAGGAAGCGGTGTCGTTCCTGCTCGCGGAGCAGAACACCCGCATGGCATTGAAATACGCGCGTTACGGCTATGTGCTCGAAAACGGCCGCGTGGTGCTCGACGGCGAGGCCAAGGCGCTGGGCGAGAACGAGGACGTCAAGGAGTTCTATCTGGGCGTGTCCGAGGGCCGCCGCAAATCGTTCCGCGAGGGCAAGCATTACCGGCGGCGCAAGCGCTGGTTGGCGTAGCCTTGTGGTTCTGAGATTTGGTCGATGCCAGACCGCGTGCGACCTCATGGGCGATCGCCATTACGATTCCCTCGAGATCCGTGATCCCGACGATCGCGAGCGCGATTTCTTCGGCCGACTGCCCGACCTCATCGCGGTGGCCTTGAGCGCGCCGGGATGGGCAACGCAGCTCGCCGGCCTCGATCCCAATGCCGTGACCTCGCGAGCGGCGCTCGCCAAGCTGCCGGTGCTGCGCAAGCCCGAACTCGCGATGCGCCAGAAGAAGCGCCCGCCGTTCGGCGGCTTCAACGTCGCGGCTACGGCCCGCCTGCGGCGGCTGTTGATGTCGCCGGGACCAATCTTCGAGCCGCAGGGCGCGGGCGAAGATTTTTGGGGCGTGGCGCGCGCGCTCTTCGCCGCGGGCTTCCGCGCGAGCGATGTCGTGCACAATTCGTTTTCCTATCATCTCACCCCGGGCGGCTTCATGATGGAAACGGGCGCGCATGCGCTCGGTTGCGCGGTCATCCCTGCTGGCACCGGCAATACCGAGCAGCAGATCAAGGCGATCGCGCATTTCAGGCCCAGCGGCTATCTCGGCACGCCGGACTATTTGAAAATTCTGCTCGATGCCGCGGCAAAGGCGGGGATGGACGCCTCCCCCCTCAGGCGGGCGCTGGTCTCCGGCGCGGCGTTGCCGCTCTCGCTGCGCCAGGAATTGGCCGCGCGCGGCGTCGAAGTATGCCAATGCTACGCGACCGCCGACGTGGGCGTCATCGCCTACGAGAGCGAAGCGCGTGAAGGAATGATCGTCAATGAAACCCTGCTGGTCGAAATCGTCCGGCCCGGTACTGGCGATCCGGTCGCCGCGGGCGAAGTGGGTGAGGTCGTCGTCACCTGCTTCAACCCGGACTATCCGATGATCCGGCTCGCGACCGGCGACCTCTCGGCGGTAATGCCGGGCCGCTCGCGTTGCGGTCGCACCAATATGCGACTCGCGGGGTGGATGGGTCGCGCCGATCAGGCCGCCAAGGTCAAGGGCATGTTCGTGCGTCCCACCCAGGTGGCACAGGTCGGCGAGCATCATTCCGAGCTCGGCCGGTTGCGACTCGTGGTCGCGCGCGCAGACGAACAGGACGTGATGACCTTGATGGCCGAATGCGCGGCGCCGTCGGTATCTTTGCAGCAGGCGGTGGTCGCGACCTTGCGGGCGGTCACCAAGCTCGGCGGCGAGGTGAAGCTCGTCGCTCCGGGCAGCCTGCCGAACGACGGCAAAGTGATCGCCGACGAGCGGCCGGTGGGGTAGCGCATGCATCGGTGGCGGACCGCTCGACCGCACCAGCCGTTAATCCTCACTTCATCACGATGCGGCCATCGGCGTTGGTGCGCACGGTGCCGAGCGCTTTGATATGGGCTATCACTGCATTGGCGACGAGCGGCGCATCGAGCGCTGACAGCAGCGGCTTGGCGTCACGGAACCCGGTATAGCCGTCGCCGCCGCGCGCCATGAAATCATTGGTCGCAAGGCGATAGATCTTGCGCTCATCGAGTGGCGCGTCGCCGACTTTGATCGAGACGATACGGTCTCCGGCGGGGCGGCTCGTGTCGGCCTCGATGGTTCGGCGCCGGCGATCTCGATGGTGAGGATGCGGTTGTCGAACGGCAATTCGGTGAGCACATCGCGCGCGGTCAGCTCCGTGCCCGGTGGATAGACCTTGCCGCCCCTGATCCCGCCGCCATTCGTCACCGCCGCATCGGCGTGGGTGGACGCGCGCATCGCGTCGGCCACGAGGTTGCCGATCGCGGCTTCGCGCGTGCGCACGGTGGCAGTGCGGCTGTCGAGCGCCACGGCGGTGGTGCCCAGCGCGTCGTCGAGTTCCTTGCCGAGCTCTCCCTCGTACTTCGCAACGACTGCCGCTACCTCGGGATCGGGCGTCACCGTCGCCGTATCGATGATGCGAAACTGCGGCCACCAGGTCACGCTGCGGCGGCCGTTCTCCTCCTTGACGTTGATGGCGACGTCGATTGCGGTGACATAGTGGGCGTCGTAGCTCGATTCCGCCATGGCGTTGCGGCCGTCGAATTCGATGAAGAGATCGTGATCGTGACCGCTGAGCACGAGATCGACCGCGCGTGTCTCGAA
>VAZL01000299.1:0-9177 GCA_005883445.1 Alphaproteobacteria bacterium
GCGATGCTCCCGGTGCTCGAGGCGATCGTCCAGGCCGGCAAGCCGCTGTTGATCGTGGCCGAGGACGTGGAGGGCGAGGCGCTCGCCACCCTCGTCGTCAACAAGCTCCGCGGCGGGCTCAAGGTTGCCGCCGTCAAAGCCCCCGGCTTCGGTGACCGCCGCAAGGCCATGCTCGAGGACATCGCGATCCTCACCGGCGGCCAGCTGATCTCCGAAGAGCTCGGCATCAAGCTTGAGAACGTGACCACCGCCATGCTCGGGCGCGCCAAGAAGGTCATCATCGAGAAGGAGAAGACCACGATCGTCGACGGCGCCGGCAAGAAGAAGGACATCGAGGCCCGCATCGGCCAGATCAAGGCGCAGATCGAGGAGACCACGTCCGACTATGACCGCGAGAAGCTGCAAGAGCGGCTGGCCAAGCTCGCGGGCGGCGTCGCGGTGATCCGCGTCGGCGGCGCCACCGAGATCGAGGTGAAGGAGAAGAAGGACCGGGTCGAGGACGCGCTCAACGCCACCCGCGCCGCGGTCGAGGAAGGGATCGTGCCGGGGGGCGGCGTCGCGCTCCTGCGCGCCAAGAAGGCGGTCGGCAAGATCACCAACGGCAATGCCGACGTACAGGCCGGCATCAATATCGTGCTCAAGGCGCTGGAATCGCCGACGCGGCAGATCGCGGAAAACTCCGGCGTCGAGGGCTCGATCGTGGTCGGCAAGATCATGGAGCACAAGTCCGAGACCTACGGCTTCGACGCCCAGAGCGAGGAGTACGTGGACTTGGTCGACAGCGGTATCGTCGATCCCGCCAAGGTCGTGCGCGCCGCGCTGCAAGATGCGGCTTCGGTGGCCGGCCTGTTGGTGACGACCGAGGCCATGGTCGCGGAAGCGCCGAAGAAGCAGACGGCTCCCCCGCCCATGCCCGGTGGCGGCGGAATGGGCGGAATGGACTTCTAACTCCGTTCACGGACAAGACAGCAAGTGACGAAGGGCGCGGCGCAAGCCGCGCCCTTCGACTTGGAAGTGGCCCATTCGAAAAGGCCCCCGCCGACCGCGCCGCAGATGACCCAAAATCGGCAGCACCCGTCCGCGATCGGCCGACCAGCGGACACTTCCCCGACTGGAACCGGAATAAATCAAAGCGGTTGGTAGTTCGTTCATGGCCCATACGCCGCCGTGGCGCAGCTTCATAGGGCGACAATGAACGGCGGGTCCGGACTTCATGGCAGCTGAGCAATCCAAGCCGAACGGGCCGGATCTCGCGCGCGGCGTGCCGCTCGGTGACGTTGCCGATGGCGGCATGGTGGGCGGGCATGTGGGCGACGACGCGGTGCTTCTCGCGCGCCGCGGCGACGAATTGTTCGCGATCGGCTCGACGTGCTCGCACTACGGCGGCCCGCTCGCCGAAGGATTGATCGTCGGCGATACCGTGCGATGCCCGTGGCACCATGCCTGCTTCAGCCTGCGGACCGGCGAGGCAGTCGCAGCGCCTGCATTCAACCCGATGCCGTGCTGGCGCGTGGAAAGGCGCAATGGCTCGATCTTCGTGCGCGAAAAAATCGAGCCTGCCGGCGAGCGCGCAGCCGGCAAGGCTCGAGGTTCGAGCGCAAAGCCTGAGCGCGTGGTGATCGTGGGCGGCGGAGCGGCGGGATTCGCCGCGGCCGAGATGCTGCGGCGGGAGGGCTTTGCCGGCAGCGTCACGCTGCTCTCCTCTGACGAGGTGTCCCCCTATGACCGGCCGAATTGCTCGAAGGACTATCTTGCGGGGAACGCGCCCGAAGACTGGATGCCGCTCAGACCGCCCGAGTTTTATCGGGACCAATCGATCGAACTTGAGCTTCGCAGCAACGTCACCGGCATCGATGCGAAGGGACGCCAAGTGACGCTTGCAGGTGGACGAAGCATCCCCTTCGACAAGCTGCTGCTCGCAACCGGCGCCGAGCCGCTGCGCCTCGATATCCCCGGCGCTGATCAACCGCACGTGCGCGTGCTGCGCTCGCTCGCCGATTCGCGAGCGATCATTGCCAGGGCAAAAGCAGCCCAGCGCGCAGTCGTGGTCGGCGCGAGCTTCATCGGCCTCGAGGTTGCCGCCGCGCTGCGGGCGCGCGAGATCGAGGTTCACGTTGTGGCGCCGGAGCGTCAGCCATTGGAACGCGTGCTCGGGCGCGAATTCGGCGATTTCGTACGCGCGATCCACGAGGAGCACGGCGTCGTATTCCATCTCGAGGAGACGGCAACCGCGATCGACGCCGCCAATGTGAGGCTTAAAGGCGGCACGACATTGGCGGCCGATCTCGTCGTTGTCGGCATTGGAGTGCGGCCGCGAATCGAGCTCGCCGATCGCGCCGGTCTCAAACTCGATCGCGGCGTCGCGGTGAATGAATACCTCGAAACCAGCGTGCCGGGAATCTTTGCCGCCGGCGACATCGCGCGCTGGCCCGACCCCCATACCGGCGACAATCTGCGGATCGAGCATTGGGTCGTGGCCGAGCGGCAGGGTCAGACGGTGGCGCGCAACATCCTCGGCCAGAGGCAACGATTTTCCGAGGTGCCGTTCTTCTGGAGCCAGCACTACGATGTGCCGATCAACTACATCGGGCATGCCGAGAAATGGGACGACCTCGATATTGAGGGCAACATCGAAGCACGCGACTGCCTCGTGCGCTATCGTCGCAACGGCAAGGTGCTCGCGGTGGCCTCGATCTTCCGCGACATCGATAATCTCAAGGAGGAGGCGGCGATGGAACACGCCGCTGCGGGCGAAAGGACCCAGACGCGAGTCTCCGGTTAGTCGAGGCTAGAGTGATCCGCCCCTGCGAACGCAGTGATCGGCGTGGCGTACGACCCAGGCCGAACGTCCTCTCATCCAAGGAACAACCCTCTCCGCCATCTTAAAGCAATTGGTGATGATGGCACTCGACGCCGGCGGCACGCTGGGGCCGCGGGTGACGGCGGCATGTCCATCAACCACCCAAAACCCTGCATAAGCGAGCGCAGCCGCGGCCGCCGCGAAACGGAACATGCGTCCCTCCCTTCGACGTTGAATTCCCGAGTGTCGCGTTCGACGGCCGTAAGCCACCGTCGTCGCCTCGATTGTTTGTCTGATGGTACCGGCTTGGGCGCGAGGTTCGTTTGATCGCCGCGACCATTTCGACGCCAGCATAGCAGGCAAGACTTACGTCAACCTGAATGACCTCGGCTGCGAGCGCATCATTGACGCCGGCCGCCCGCGAACAATTGTTTTTTTGGGTGCGGCCACTGGTCGCAGCGATCGATCTGGCTTTCGCCGGATGTGATTCGTCACGCCACTCCCGCGGCGCCGCTCACATGGTGGGATTGGCGTAGCGACCGCCGAGCGCGAACAGGCCGTAGGCCGCGCCTGCGATGTCGAAGTTGAACGAGAAGTGCTGGTTGATGGCGAGCACGTCGCGCAGATGCCGCTGCAGCGGGTCGCGGGTGTAGAGGCCCTGCGCTCCGTAGCACGACCATAGCGTCTCGACCGCTTCGCGCGCCTGGTTCACAGCGAAAGCGGAATGGGCGCGGAACCGCAGCTTGGTCTCGAGGTCCGGCACCTCGTTACGCTCCGCGGCGGCTTGGAAGGCGATGGCGGACTGACGCAGAAGGTCGCGCGCCGAGTCGATCAGGCAGCGCGCGCGAGCGACCTTGATCTGCACGGCCTGGAAATCCGCCACCCGCGCGCCGGTATAAGTGCCCGCCCGCTGGGCCATCGCCTTGAGGAACAGCTCGTGCGCGCCTTCGGCCGCACCTAGCGCGGCCGGCGCCAACGGGTGGCTGGAGGCGGCCACCAGCGGGATGGAAAACAGCGCGCCGGCGTTGAGCGCAGCGCCGGGATGCTCGCGCCCGCCGCGGCAGCGCGACAGCGGCAGCGCGCGCCGCTCTGGCACGAACAATTCCTTGACCGCGACATCCTTGCTGCCCGTGGCCGCCATGCCCATGGCGTACCAGGTGTCGATAATCTCGTAGTCGGACTTCGGCACCAGACAGAGCCGCCAATCGATGGGCGTCTTGCCGTCGTCGTCGTAGACGGTGACGGCCAGCATGTTCCATTCCGAATTGTCCACCGCCGATGAGAACGGCCAGCGGCCGTTGACGATGAACCCGCCCGGCGTCTTGCGCCCGCGGCCGGCGGCCAGCGCGATGGAGGACGCAATCAGCGCGTCCGGATTCGCATCCCACACTTCGCGCTGGGTCTCGGGGTCGTAGTATCCGAGGATCCAGTGGTGGCAAGCGACGTTACCCACGCTCCAGGCCGTGGACGGGCAGCCGCGCGCAAGCTCCGCCGGGACGTCGACGACCGCCACGAAGTCAAGCTCCATCCCGCCGAAGGCCTTGGGCTGGTGAAACCGGAACAGCCCGCTCTCATGCAGGAGCTGCTCGTTGTCGCGGATGAGCATGCGGGCGTCCTCGGCGCGCTGGGCGCGCTCGCGCAGGATCGGCACGATCTCGCGCGCTCGGCGCATCGCCTCGCCGTAGCCGACACCGGAGAAATCACGACGCACCCGCTGCGGCAGCGTGCCCACCGGCTCGCTGTGCTCGCTCGCGCTCACCATCTACCCTCCGAGCGTTTCCATGCGCCGCATGGCGAACCGTCCCGCACGTTGCCACGGACGGCGAGGCGGCGCCACGCTTGGAACGTATGCTCCCGCCCGACCAAAGGTCGAACCTCATCCTAACAACTCACGCACCGCGCGCGCGGCCTGCTCGATCGCCAAATGCGCGTAGGCGTCCCCGCCAGCGTCGGAGTTGGCGATCGCGACGCGGGCGGACGTTTGTCGGGCGCGCTCGACAACGGCGTCGTAGTCGTCCTCGTCGTAGAGCGAGTTCGCCACATAACCGTAGCCGTGCGGCCAGCGGTTGACGGTGATCGCTGCGATGTCGCGCGCGCTTGAAAATCCACCCGGCCCGAGCATGCGGTCGAGCTCGTCACGGATACGCGCCTCGAAATCCGCAAACGTCATGTCGAGCAGCTGCGCCTGCCCGATGCGAAACTGCGCGCGCGCGTCGAGCCCGCGGTTGGGTGCGCCCGGAACATGAACGAGATGGAGGCAGATCGGTTCGGCCGGGTCGCGGGCGTGACGATAGCCGCCGAGACTGACGGGAAAATCGAGCTTCAGGCGGCTGTGAAAAGACATCGGCGCGGAGATGTCGTGCACGCCAAGCCGCGCCCACGGGTGCCAATCACGCGTGAGCACGTTGGTATAGACGAGCGGCGTCTTGACGTTGCGCGCGAGCGCCTCGCGCTGGGACGCCGGCAGGTCCGGCATGATGTGCGGAATGACCATGTGGAAGCAGGCGAGCACGGCGTGCTTGGCCTCGACGCGACGCGGCACTCCCGCGCGCACGTAGCCGATGCGCACGCTGTCGCCGGCATTGCGGACGTCGACGCAGGTCGAATCGAGGCGGATGCGCACGCCTTGGCCGTCGCGATCGAGCTTGGCGTAGTCGAACGCCGCGAGCACCACGTCGTCCATGCCGTGGCCTGGCGCGATGTCGGGAATGAGCGAGCGCACCAACAGACGAGCGAGCGAGGCGTTGCCGTCGGGAAAGTGATAGATATAAGGCTCGCGCGCGGGGACCTGCGCCAGCAAGCCCAGGCCGTCGAAGCCCGGATAGCCGAGCTCGCGGGCGTCGCCGGCCGGCACCGCGTCGCATCCGAGCCCGAAGAAGCCGAGCGTGCGGCCCTGGAAGCAGTTCGCGACCTCTTCGCTGCAGCCGCAGGGGCCAGTGAGATAATCGCGGTAGCTCGTCCGCTTGAGGATTTCCAACTTCTCCTCGGCGGTCTTGCCGGCGAGGGGATCGCGCGTACCGTCGTAGAGCGCGAGCAGCTGTGCCTTGCTCGCCGACGAGATCGGAAACGCGGCCACGAACTCGCCGAGCGGCTTGGCGTTGGCGAGACGACGTGAGCTTTCGTCGGTGCCCCCGCCCGACGGTTCGCCCGCAACCAGCACGTCGCGCCCGAAGGCCTCGCGCGCAAAGAACACCCCGCGAGACAGCCCGAGCGAGGCGTAGAGCGTGCGCTCGAAGGCGGTCTCGAACCGCTCGATCTCGACGCCGAGATCGCGCAAAAGACCTTTGGCGACGTCGCTGTAGTGGGTCTTGGGGGAATCGATCGATTCGCTGCCGCCGTAGCCGATCACGAGACGGTCATCGAGCGTGAACTCGTTGCGCTTGGCATGGCCGCCGAAATCATCGTGGTTGTCGAGGACGAGGATGCGCGCGGACGGCCCGGCGGCACGGTGAAAGAAGGCGGCGGCCGCCAAGCCGCTGATGCCCGCGCCCACGACGACGAGATCGTAACGCTCATCGATCGGCAGCCCGTCGAGCGGGAAGCGCTTGCCTTCGCGCGCCTGCGCGTGTGCGGTCTCGAACGAACCCGCGTGCTGTCCGCGCAGTCCGGTGAGCGCGGGCGGATAGCGCAACGGCTCCGCCGCGATCTGCGCCGCCGGCGTGAGGCCGGCGGCCACGGCCAGGGCCACGCCATTGAGAAAGTCGCGGCGCGAAATCGAAGGCATGCGCTAGCCCAATCGTCGAGCGGACAAACCGCACTACGCTGATACGCCGGCACTGATAGAAATCCGAAATCACGCTTACGCGATAGTGGGGGTCCTAGCGCTTCGAAGGCCGCTTGTGCCTGGCTTATCCGGCCGCAAGCTCGCCGCGCGCGTGCGAGCTCGCGCGCCGCGGCACGATCAGGTTCGCGATCAGCACCTGGACCACTTCGTCGCGCTGATTGTGAGTCTCGCTGCGCACGCGCACGGTCCCGCGGTCCGGCCGTGAGCGGGATGGAGTCACCTGCTCGATTTCGCTCACCACGCGCAGAACGTCTCCCGGCCGCGTGGGCTTGGGCCAATTGATTTCGCCGCCCGCTCCGATGATGCCGCCGGCGAGCGGCAATCCGCTCTCGACCAGCAGCCGCATGGTGATCGCGGCGGTGTGCCAGCCACTCGCCGCCAATCCGGCAAACAGCGTGCTCTTCGCCGTCTCGTCATCGAGATGGAAGGGCTGCGGATCGAACTGGCCCGCGAACGCCTTGATTTGGGCCGCGTCGATGACATGGGTGGCGCTGGTAAAACGCCGTCCGACGGCGAGGTCCTCGAGGTAGAGGCGACTTTGTCCCGCGATTTCATTGGGTTGGGGCATAGGTACCTCCCTCGGCTCGATAGTCACTTGCATAATGATAGTTACTAGCCTATGTTATGTCAATGCAGCACAAGAGCTTCGAGAACATGCCCTGTCCGATCGCGCGCAGCCTCGCACGCGTGGGCGAATGGTGGAGCATGCTCATCCTACGCGACGCTCTGCACGGGATGACGCGCTTCGATCAGTTCCAGAAAAGTCTCGGCATCGCCCCCAACATGCTCACGCGGCGGCTCAACGCGCTGGTGGAAGCCGGACTCCTTATCCGCCGCCGTTACAGCGAAAAGCCGCCGCGTGACGAATACCTGTTGACCGCGCGCGGACGCGATTTCCGCCCAGTGCTGCTGGCACTGCTGGCCTGGGGCAATCGGCACTTCGCGCCCGAGGGGCCGAGCGTGCTGCTGGTCGACGCCAAGACCGGCGCCGCCGTCGATCCGATGCTCGTGGACCCAGCCACGGGGCGGCCGATCAATACGCCCGATTACGCGCTCATCGCCGGTCCCGCCGCCGGCGAGCGCACGCGGCGAAGGTACGCCGCGGCGAGACCCCTTGCGGGTGAAGAGCAAGCCTCCCCACCCAACCGCAAACGCCGCGCGCGAGCGAGGACGGCCATATGAGCGTCGCGACCCTCGATGCAACCGTGGACCTCCCCCCGCGCGAGGCGGCCGTCGGTGCGCCCACGGAGATCAGCCCGCGTACGCGCGTGTTGCTGCACGGGCCGATCGTTTCGACCCTGTTGCGGATGGCGTGGCCCAATGTGCTGGTCATGGTGGCGCAGGCGGCCACGGGATTGATCGAAACCTGGTTCGTATCGAAGCTCGGGACCGATGCGCTCGCGGGTATGGCGCTCGTCTTCCCCGGCGTCATGTTGATGCAAATGATTTCCGCCGGCGCCATGGGCGGCGGCATCTCGTCTGCGATCGCGCGCGCGCTCGGCCGCGGCCGGCGCGACCAAGCCGATGCGCTGGCGATGCACGCTGTGATCATCCATGTTGCGCTCGGCGCGTTGTTCACCGGCATCATGCTCGGCTTCGGCCGACCGATCTATCGCGCGCTCGGCGGCGCGGGCGGCGAACTCGACGCGGCGGTGACCTATTCGAACGTCGTGTTTGCCGGCAGCGTGCTGCTCTGGCTGCTCAACGGTTTGGCGAGCATCATCCGCGGCACCGGCAATATGCTTGTTCCGGCATCGGTGATCTGCGTCGGCGTCGTAGTGCTGGTGCCGCTGTCGCCGCTGCTGATCTTCGGCATCGGCCCGTTCCCGGCGCTCGGCATTGCCGGCGGCGGCGTGGCGCTCCTCTTGTTCTACGCCGCCGGCACCGCGGTGCTCGCCTGGTATATCCTGTCCGGGCGCAATATCGCCCGCCTGCGCCCGACGCGCCCGCGTTGGCCGTTGTTCCGCGAGATCCTGGGCGTGGGCGCCGTCGCCGCGGTCACCTCGGTGCAGACCAACGTGATCATCGCGCTGGCTACGGCGCTGGTTGCCACCGCCGCCGGCCCCGGTGCCGCCGCCGGGTATGGCACCTCGGCGCGGCTGGAATATCTGCTGGTTCCGCTGGTCTTCGGCCTCGGCGCGCCGTTGGTCGCGATGGTCGGCACCAATGTCGGTGCCGGGGAGCGTAAGCGCGCGCTCCGCATCGCCTTTGTCGGCAGCGCGCTCGCGTTTGCAATCACCGAAGCCATCGGGGTCGTTGCAGCAATTTGGCCCCAGGCCTGGATCGCGCTGTTCAGCACCGATGCGCGCGTGATCGAAACCGGGAGCGATTATTTGCGCATCGTCGGGCCCAGCTACGGGTTTTTCGGGCTCGCGCTTGCGCTCTACTTCGCCTCGCAAGGCGCGGGACGGTTGTTCTGGCCGCTGTCCGCGGGCTTCCTGCGCATGCTTGTCGCCATTGCCGGTGGATGGCTGGCGCTGCGCTTGACCGGCTCGCTCAACTGGCTGTTCGCCGCGCTTGCGCTCGGCCTCGTTCTGCACGGGCTCACGCTGGTCGTGGCGATCGGCGCCGGCGCGTGGTTTCGCAATCCGCC
>VAZL01000299.1:9203-11843 GCA_005883445.1 Alphaproteobacteria bacterium
GCTTATGAAGGCGATAGAGCGTGCGCCAACGGAGCAGCGGGCGACTCGATCCGCCAGCGCGGTCAGCATCGGCATTTCACCCCACCGCACGCGAGGGAATACGCGGCGGGAGCGCCGTGTTATGATGCGTTGCGAGGACGAGGGAGGGACATCCGTGGACCAAGGCATCATCAATCTCTACGACCACTTCACCCATAGCGGCATGAGCCGGCGCGAGTTTCTCGACCGGCTGGCCGAGCTGGCGGGCTCGACGGCAGCCGCCGCTGCGCTCTTGCCGCTGTTACAGAATAATTACGCGCAAGCCGCGATCGTGGCTGCGGACGACGCGAGGCTCGCCGCCGAACGCGTGTCCTACGATTCCCCCAAGGGCAAGATCAACGGCTATCTCGTGCGCGGCAAGGCCTTGGGCAAGCGCCCCGCCGTCATCGTCATCCACGAGAACCGCGGGCTCAACCCACATATCGAAGACGTGGCGCGCCGACTCGCGGTCGAAGGCTACCTCGTGCTCGCGCCCGACCTTTTGTCCGTCAACGGCGGTACGCCGCCGGAAGAGGACAAGGCGCGCGAGCTTCACGCCAAGACCGAGCGCGAGGACATGATCGCGGCAGCGCTCGCGGCCATCCCGTTCATGCAAAAGCATGCGGAAGCGACCGGCAAGGTCGGCGCGGTCGGCTTCTGCTTCGGCGGCGGCGTGGTCAACCGGATGGCGGCGGGAAGTCCCGATCTCGCGGCCGCGGTGCCTTACTACGGCCTGCAAGTCCCGGCCGAGATGGTGCCGGCGATCAAGGCGCCGCTTCTCCTGCAATATGCCGAGACCGATGAGAACATCAACAAAGGCATCGCCGCCCGACACGGGGGCCGCCCGCTACAACAAGGCGGCGGCCGATCTCGCCTGGAGCCGAACGCTCGCCTTCTTCGCGGAAAACTTGGGCGCGCCGCCGAAAGCGGCGTAGGGAACGGCGGCCGGGATTCGCCGAGAGCTGCCGGCAACATCCTGTCCACCGGCAGTCAGTTGCCGTCAGCCCCGCGCGCGGGCGCGGCCTGCGCTTTTTCTGGGAGCCAGCGTCTCGATCAGCGCCGTTGCAGTGCGCAGGAGGCGGCCGTCGCGGCCGAGGGGGCCGACGAGCTGGGCACCGAGCGGAAGACCGCCCTCGCCTGCGAACAGCGGCAACGACACGGCGGGGAAGCCGCTCAAGGTCCACAAGGTACAGAACGCGGGATCGCCGGTGGAACCGAGCCCCTTGGGGGCGACGCCAGGAGCCGCCGGCGTCACGATCGCGTCGTAGGCGTCGAAAATATCGGCGAGGCCTGCGGCGTAGCGCTGAGCCTTGGCCAGCGCGTCGAGATAGTCGACCGCGCTTACGGCCCTACCGTGCGCAAGGAGCTTGCGTAACGCTTCACTCGGCTCGCCACGCGCGACCAACGGGCCGAGGTTGTGGGCCATGTCGGCCGCCATGATGGTGCGGTGCACTTCCCAGGCTTCGGTCCACGACGGCGGAAGGTCGACGGGCTCGACCGCGGACCCGAGCTCGGCCGCGAGCTCCTCGAACGCGGCCTTGGTGTCGCTGTCGGCCTTGTCCCACACCGGCGTGCGCACGAACGCGAAGCGCGGCGGCAGCGGCGGCGGCTCGCGCTGCAGCGCGCGGAAATCGGGGGCGGCGAAAGGCCCGGTGTCGGGGTCGGCCGGATCCTGCCCCGCGATCACTTCGAGGATGAGTGCGAGGTCGGGAACCGAACGCGCGAAGGCGCCGATATGATCGAGCTTGCGCGACAGCGGCAACACGCCGGCGCGCGAGACGAGCCCATGGCTCGGCTTGACCGCGAATACGCCGCAGAAGGCGGCGGGCCTGATGACCGATCCGTTGGTCTGGGAGCCGAGCGCGAGCGGCACCATGCGGGCGGCCACCGCCGCCGCCGATCCCGACGAGGAGCCGCCGGGCGTGCGCGCGTGGTCATGCGGGTTGCGCGTCGGGCCGGGATGGTAATAGGCGAACTCGGTGGTCACCGACTTGCCGATGATGACGGCGCCGGCCGCGCGCAGCCTGGCCACTACTGTGGCGTCGTCCCGGGGCCTGCGGCCGCTGCCGATCGGCGAGCCGAGCTCGGTGGGATAATCCGCCGTGTCGATGATGTCCTTGACCGCGACCGGAATGCCGTGCAGCGGTCCGAGCGAGTGGCCCTGCGCGCGGCGCTCGTCGAGGGCGCGCGCCTGCGCGAGCGCGTGCTCGCGGTCGAGATGGACAAACGCTTTGATCTCGCCATCCACCGCTTCAATGCGGTCGAGGCAGGCGCGCGTATAATCCTCGGCCGAAATGGCACCGCGGGCGATTTCCGCTCCAGCGGCGGTCGCGGTCAGCTTGACGAACTCGTCGGTCATAACTGTTTGCGCGACTTTTTCGCCTCAGCCGCCGCCGTAGAGATAATTCGGCAGCCAGAGCGTCATCCCGGGCCACAGATACATGATCACCATGCAAACGACGATGACGACCATGTAGGGCATCATGCCACTGAAGATCTGATTGAGGGTGACGTGCGGCGGCGAGACCCCCTTGAGGTAGAACGCCGACATCGCAACCGGCGGCGAGAGGAATGCCGCCTGCAGGTTCACGAACACCAGCACGCCCCACAGCACCGGGTCGA
>VAZL01000708.1 GCA_005883445.1 Alphaproteobacteria bacterium
GGGGGGTCGACGGGCTAGCCGCGTACCGCCGGCTTGCCGCGGACGCGCCGCGGCTGATGGCGCCGGAAGCGCATCTCATCGTCGAGCTCGGCGCCGGAATGGCGGATCCCGTGGCGGCGGTTTTCGCCGCCGCAGGGCTTGCAATCCGCGCGGCGCGTGCCGACCTGAATGGTGTGCCGCGCGCGCTGATCCTTCGGCGGGCCCCCTGAAAGCCCGGGGGCGCCGGTCAAAAAACCGCTTGATTATCGCGCAAGACCGACTACGGTTCGGCCACGGAATCGACCCGAGACAACGGTGACGCGCCGCCACAAAGCCCCGGAGCAAGGCTCCTCGAGGCTGCGGCGCGGTAAGGCGGACAAGCCCCGAAGGGCAAGGGTTCGCCGGCTTGGGATACGGTTGGGATACGGGATGCTGCATCACCGGTTTGGCGCGCGCCGTTCACGGCGTCGCGCGGGATAAGGGGTTGGCAACACCGCGGCGTGGGCCGCGGGGAAGAGGTTGCTGCGGTTATCGTGACAACGATTCAGTTCGACGCGAAGTCCTGAAGTCGGGACTTGCGCCTGCCGGGCGCGGCCGAGTGGCCGCGAGGCGCGGGCGCGCGTGCCGGAGAACTGGGAAGAGGCGGGCGACCGCCGCAAAAGGGAGCTGACGAACAAACGAGCCATGAGAAACGGTCAGAACAAACGCATGCGCGGGCGCAACAACCGCAAGGGCCAGAACCCGCTGACCCGGATCTACGAATCCAACGGGCCCGACGTGAAAATCCGCGGAACGGCTTCTCACGTCGCCGAAAAATACATCCAGCTCGCCCGCGATGCCCAGGCGTCCGGCGATCCGGTCGCGGCCGAGAACTACTACCAGCACGCGGAGCACTATTTCCGGCTGATCGCCACGGCCCAGGAGCAGTTCCGGCAAAGCCAGCCCTACTTCCGTCCGGAAGGCGGCGAGCCACGCGAGGACAGCCTCGAAGACGCCGAGGAGGAGCACCCGGGCGATTCGCCGTTCGGCCGCGAACCGCAGTCTCAGCCTTACCCGCCGCGCGAGGCGCAGCCTTACCAACATCCTCGCGAGCCTCAGCATTATCCCGGCCGCGAGCCCCAGCCCTACCAGCCGCGCGAGCAGCAGCCCTATGGCGGGCGCCCGCCCGCCGGCGCCGGCCGACCGGAACAGGGCGCCGGCGACCGATTGCCGTCATTCATTACCGGCAACGGTCCGCAGCCTCCGCAGCCTCCGCAGCCTTCGTACCCGGGGCAGGGCCAAAACGGATTTGACGGGCAACCGGATCGCTTCCCGCTGCACCGCCGGCGCCGGCGCCGGCACGGTCCCCGCGGCGACATTCCGGGATCCCCGCAGCAACAAGCTTCCAGCGGAGCGGCCGAGGAGCCTGGTCCTCCGCCGGGGCCGAGCGGCGATCCGACGACCAACGAGTGAGGTAACTGGGCCTTGTCATGGCCCGCGCAGGCGGGCCACCCAGTAATCCCAGATCCAGCCGAAGCTCACGTTCCGCGGATCCTGGGTCGCCCGGACGAGCCGGGCGATTGACACCGCAGAGCGCCTAGCCCGGTACGCCGCCCGGCGAGGGTGCCAGCACCGGATCGAGCGCGGGTACGAGGCGGCGCCGTTCGCGCCGGGCCGGGACCGCGCGATACACCTGCTTGGTCGCCTCGACGATGTGAACGCCGGCAAACGGCGCCGACAGCGCGTGCCCGGTGCGTTCCCAGGCGATCGCCGAGCGCAGGAACCATTTGCGGGGAATCGGCGGGACATAGAGTGCCTCGTCCCAGCCGGTGGGCGTGAACCAGGTCTCGCGCAGCAAATGCGTGATCTGGGGCCGGGAATAGGGGTGGCCGTAGCCGAAGGGCGTGGTGTCGATCCGCGCCCATACGCCGCGCCGATTCGGCACCACGACGAGCAGCCGTCCACCCGCCGCCAGCACGCGCCAGACTTCGCGCAGCAGAGCGCCGACGTTCTGCGAGGTTTCGATCGCGTGAACGAGCAGCACGCGGTCGACCGCCGCCTCGGGCAGCGGCAGTTCATCCTCGTCCACCAGGGCCGCGAGCGCCGGGCGGTCCGAAGGCCATTTCACCACCCCCTGGGCCGCCGGCATGAAGGCGAGACACCGCTCCGCCTCGTCGCGAAACAGCCCGAGGTATGGGGTCGGATAGCCGATCCCGAGCACGCGCAACCCGTGCACGTCCTGCCAGCGTGCGCGTATCCCCCGGCCGACGAAGCGCCGCGCGACCCTGCCGAGCGCCTGGCCGTAGAAATT
>VAZL01000709.1 GCA_005883445.1 Alphaproteobacteria bacterium
CGGCGGCGATGGCGAGCAGCCCCCGGCCGGGGGTGAGTGCGGGGTTCTGCCTAACGATTGGGCGCTTGTCTATTTTGACGGCAAGTGGCGGTCCGTTGGTTGCCCGATCGAGCTCGTCGATGCCGGATCAGCGAGGGAACGCAACGGTTTACGGCCCGGTGCGGGCTTGGCACGCCGCTTGCGATTCAGCTCTCGCCAACGGCTTTGAGCCGTTTGCCGCGCGTCAACAGAAGGACATCGCGATGCACACATCCATCGGTGCGGTCGCCGAGCGACCGTTCACCCGCCGCTTGCTTGCCGCCACGGCGGGATTGGCATTCGGCCTTGCGGCGGCGCTTCCCGCCAAGGCCCAAGACACGATCAAAGTCGGCATCCTGCATTCGCTCTCCGGCACCATGGCGATCAGCGAGACCACGCTGAAGGACGTCATGCTCATGTTGATCGAGGAGCAGAACAAGAAGGGAGGCCTGCTCGGCAAGAAGCTCGAAGCGGTGGTGGTCGACCCGGCCTCGAACTGGCCGCTGTTCGCGGAGAAGGCGCGCGAGCTCATCACCAAGGACAAGGTGGCGGTGGTGTTCGGCTGCTGGACCTCGGTGTCGCGCAAGTCGGTCTTGCCGGTGTTCAAGGAGCTCAACAGCATCCTGTTCTACCCGGTGCAATACGAAGGCGAGGAGAGCGAGCGCAACGTGTTCTACACCGGCGCCGCCCCCAACCAGCAGGCGATCCCGGCCGTCGATTACCTGATGTCGAAGGATGGCGGCGAGGCCAAGCGTTGGGTGCTCGCCGGCACCGACTACGTCTATCCGCGCACCACCAACAAGATCCTGGAGGCCTATCTCAAGCAGAAGGGCGTCGCGGATGCCGACATCATGATCAACTACACGCCGTTCGGGCACTCCGATTGGCAGACCATCGTTTCCGACATCAAGAAGTTCGGCTCCGCCGGCAAGAAGACCGCGGTCGTCTCCACCATCAACGGTGACGCCAACGTGCCGTTCTACAAGGAGCTCGGCAACCAGGGCGTCAAGGCGACCGACATCCCGAGCGTCGCCTTCTCGGTCGGCGAGGAGGAACTCGCCGGCATCGACACCAAGCCGCTGCTCGGCCATCTCGCCGCCTGGAACTACTTCCAGTCGATCAAGACGCCGATCAACGACAAGTTCATCGCCGACTGGAAGGCCTTCATCAAGAACCCCAAGCGCGTCACCAACGATCCGATGGAAGCCCACGTCATCGGCTTCGCCATGTGGGTGAAGGCGGTGGAGAAGGTGAAATCGACCGATCCCGACAAGGTGATCGACGCGCTGCCCGGCATCGAGGCGCCCAACCTCACCGGCGGCACCTCCAAGATGCTGCCCAACCATCACATCACCAAGCCAGTTTTCATCGGCGAGGTGCGCGCGGATGGCCAGTTCGACGTCGTTTGGAAGACGCCGACATTGGTTCCGGGCGATGCCTGGTCCAAGTACTTGCCGGGCTCGAAGGATCTGGAAGCCGACTGGGTGACGCTCAAATGCGGCAACTACAATACGGTGACCAAGAAGTGCGGTGGCGCGTCGTAGCGTTGTCTGGGTAAAATACCGTGGCGTTCGTAGCAGGAATGGAGGCGGCCCACCGGATTGCGGATATTGGGCCGCCTCGCTCCGAAATGCCGGGACGATCGGGATGCGTGCCTTCAGCGATCGCTTCATCGCGCTCGTGTGTGCGCTTAGCGTGCTCGCCGCCGTGATGACGGCGGCGCGCGCCGGATCCTACGAGGATGGGCTTCTCCGCTTCACGGCCGACAGCTTCGACGACACCATCGAGGGTATCAACGCGGTTGCCACTAGCGGCAACCCGCTCGCCGCATCGGTCATCGGCGCCCTGCAGGAGGGGCGCCTGCTTTTCAGCGCCGACAGCAAGCGCGTTTTCATTCGCGAGGCGCCCTCCGACCGCCTGATCGACGCCGCAACCGGCGAACCTGTCGCCGGCAGCACGCCCTCCGACCTTGCGCCGGTGCGCCTCAACAACCGCTTGCGACGGATCGTCGAGGCGGCGCTCGGCGGCTTGACCTTGATGGCGCCCGACCCCGGAAAGCGCTTCGAGGCAGCGCAGGCCGTGCTCAAATCCAAGGACGCGAACGCGCTGCCGGCGCTCGAGCAAGCCATCGCCAAGGAGAGCGACGCGCAGGTGAAGCAGGCGTTGACCGAGGCGCGCGCCGCGGTCGTGCTCTATCTCGACAATGCACCGGATGCCGACAAGATCGACGCCATCGCCATCATCCGCCAGCGCGGGGATCAAGACGCGCTCGCGCTGCTCGGCGGATTGCCGGCGAGCGCCTCGCCCGCCGTCAAGAAGGCCGCGGCCGACGCCATCGCGTCGATCGAGAACAGCCTTGCGTTTTGGACCGCGCTGCAAAACACCTGGTACGGACTCTCGCTCGGCTCGGTCCTGCTGCTTGCCGCGATCGGCCTCGCCATAACCTTCGGCGTGATGGGCATCATCAACCGCGCTGTTCGACTATTCGCTCGCCATTGCCATCCCGCTCGCGTTCCTGGTGGCTGGCTTTGTCGGCATCCTGATCGAGCGCGGCATCATTCGCTTTCTCTACGGCCGGCCGCTGGAGACGCTGCTCGCCACCTGGGGCCTGTCGCTGATTTTGCAGCAGGGCGTGCGCACCGCCTTCGGTCCCACCAACAAGGATGTGGGCAATCCGTCCTGGATGAGCGGCTCATTCGAGTTCGGGCAAATCACCATCACCTACAACCGGCTGTGGATCATCGTCTTCACCCTGCTCATCTTCGCAGGCTTGCTCGCGCTGCTGCGTTTCACGCGCTTCGGCCTCGAAATGCGGGCGGTGACGCAGAACCGGGCGATGGCGGCCTCGATGGGCATCCGCACGAGCCGCATCGACGCGCTCACCTTCGGGCTCGGCTCGGGCATCGCCGGACTCGCCGGCGTCGCGTTGTCGCAGATCGACAATGTCAGTCCCAATCTCGGCCAAGGCTACATCATCGATTCCTTCATGGTGGTGGTGTTCGGGGGCGTGGGCAATTTGTGGGGCACGCTCGTCGGCGCATTCACGCTCGGCATCGCCAACAAGTTCCTCGCATCATCCTGTTCATCCAGAAGCGCCCGCGCGGGCTGTTCGCCTTGAAGGGCCGGGCGGTGGAGGCATGATCGCGGGCCTCGTCTCGGGCGCGCTCGACCGCGGCGCGCTCGCCTTCCTTGCTACGCTGGCGGCGATCGGGATTCTCGTGCCGGTGCTCAACCTCCTCGTGCCGGCGACGTCGCCGTTTTATCTGTCGTCATATTTCGTGGCGCTGTTCGGAAAATATCTTTGCTTTGCGATATTGGCATTGTCGATCGACCTGATCTGGGGCTATTGCGGCATTCTTTCGCTCGGCCACGGCGCCTTCTTTGCGCTCGGCGGCTATGCCATGGGCATGTATCTGATGCGGCAGATCGGAACGCGCGGAGTTTACGCCCATCCGGTCCTGCCCGACTTCATGGTGTTCCTGAACTGGCCGGAACTGCCGATCTATTGGTACGGCTTTCAGCATTTCGCCTACGCCGCCTTCATGGTCCTGTTCGTGCCGGGCCTGCTCGCCTTCGTGTTCGGGTGGTTTGCGTTCAGGAGCCGCGTCACCGGGGTCTATCTGTCGATCATCACCCAGGCGATGACGTTTGCGCTGATGCTCGGCTTCTTCCGCAACAATTTCGGCTTCGGCGGCAACAACGGCCTCACCGACTTCAAGGACATCCTATTTCCACGTTTGCGTTGATGCTCGGCTTCGTCATCTGCCGCGTCGTCGTGAGTTCGAAGTTCGGCAAAGTCCTAGTCGCCATCCGCGATGCCGAAGCACGCACCCGTTTTCTCGGCTATCGGGTCGAGGCCTACAAGCTCCTCGTCTTCACTCTGTCCGCCTGCATGGCCGGGGTCGCCGGCGCGCTCTACGTTCCGCAGGTCGGCATCATCAACCCGAGCGAATTTTCCCCGGGCAATTCCATCGAGGCTGTGATCTGGGTCGCGGTCGGCGGGCGGGGCACGCTGACCGGCGCGGTGCTCGGCGCCGTGCTGGTGAACTACGGCAAGACCTATTTCACCAGCGGCGTTCTCGCGCCCTATTGGCTGTTCGTGCTCGGCGGGCTGTTCGTTGCCGTGACGCTGCTGCTGCCGCGCGGCATCGTCGGCACCATCCATCAGCGTTGGCGGGAATGGCGGGAGCGGCGGGGCGCGGCCGCGCGCGTGCCGCATGCGACCCCCCGGGCGGCGGAGTGATCGATGGATGCTCGCACGACCACGGCGCTTCTCTATCTCGACGGCGTCACCGTATCGTTCGACGGCTTTCGCGCACTCAACAATCTCTCCTTCACCATCGAGCCCGGAGAGATGCGTGCCATCATCGGTCCCAACGGCGCCGGCAAAACCACCATGATGGATGTGGTCACCGGCAAAACCAGGCCGGACACTGGCGAGGTCTACTTCGACGGCTCCTACGATCTCTCGCGCCTCGACGAGACCGAGATCGCGCTCCTTGGCATCGGCCGCAAGTTCCAGAAGCCGACCGTCTTCGATATGCACACGGTCGAGGACAATATCGGCCTCGCGTTGAAGGGCGACCGGCGCGCGCGCAAGACTTTGTTCTGGCGGGAGACCGAAGAAGAGGCGAGCCGCATCAACCGCATTCTCGACATCATCCGGCTGTCGCCGGTGCGCCACCGCGTCGCCGGCTCGCTGGCGCACGGTCAGAAGCAATGGCTCGAGATCGGCATGCTACTGGCGCAAGAGCCCAAGCTTCTTCTCGTCGACGAACCGGTTGCCGGCATGACCGATGCCGAGACGCGACAAACCGCCGAGCTCCTGAAGGAGATCAATCGCGACCGCACCGTGGTCGTGGTCGAGCACGACATGACCTTCGTGCGCGAGCTCGGCGTCAAGGTCACCTGCCTGCACGAAGGCTCGGTGCTGGCGGAAGGCACGATCGACCAGGTCTCGGAGAACGAGCGCGTGGTCGAGGTTTATCTGGGGCGCTAGCGCGATGTTGCATGTCAACTCGATCGATCTGCATTACGGCGCGGCGCAGGCGTTGCGCAACGTGTCGCTTTCCGCCGAGCCGGGCAAGGTCACCTGCGTGCTGGGGCGCAACGGCGTCGGCAAGACGAGCCTGCTCGACGCGCTCGCCGGACAGCATCCGGTCAGCAACGGTACGATCACGTTCGACGGCGCCGACATTACCTGGCTCAGGCCCAGCGAGCGCGCGCGGCGTGGCATCGCCTACGTGCCGCAGGGGCGTGAAATCTTTCCGCTCCTCACCGTCGAGGAGAACCTCAAGACCGGCTTCGCGCCGCTCAAGCGCGAGGATCGCTCGATCCCCGACGACGTGTTCGCGCTGTTTCCGGTGCTCGACGACATGTTGGGCAGGCGCGGCGGCGATCTCTCCGGCGGCCAGCAGCAGCAGCTCGCGATCGGCCGGGCGCTGGTCATGCGCCCGCGCCTGCTGCTGCTGGACGAGCCGACCGAGGGTATCCAGCCGTCGATCATCAAGGACATCGGCCGCGCCATCGCCTATTTGCGCAATCTCGGGCGGATCGCCGTGGTACTGGTCGAGCAATATCTCGACTTCGCGCGCGAGCTGGGGGACCATTTCGCGGTGATGGATCGCGGCGCGATCGTCTATTCCTGCAGCCGTGACACGATGGACGAGGCGGCGCTCAAACGCGCAATGGCGATTTGAGCGCTCTGCTTTGCTCGTCATATCCGGCTTCAAGGCTGCTTGCATTGCACGCCGCAGCGGACCGGGATTAGGCTGCGATGACGACAGAGGCGCAAACGTGGGACATGCGGTAGCCGATGTGGCTTGTACGTTTGCG
>VAZL01000710.1:0-2522 GCA_005883445.1 Alphaproteobacteria bacterium
GCGCCTCGCTTCTGCGCAAGGAAGACGCGCGCCATCTGCGCGGGCGCGGCCAGTTCGTTTCCGACGTGCAGCTTCCGCGTATGCAGGACGTGGCCTTCGTCCGCAGCCCGTACGCCCATGCGCGCATCAAGGGCATCGCGGTCGCGCCCAATGCCAGCGGACGAATTTTCACCGCGCGTGATCTTCCGCGCCTGGGCGAGATGCGCGCGGTGCCGCAGGTGCCCGGCTTCAAGGTTTCGGGCTATCCGCCGCTCGCCACGCAAAAGGTGAGGTATGTCGGCGAAGCCATTGCCGCCTGCATCGCGCCCACGCGCGCGGAAGCGGAGGACCTGGCCAAGACGGTCAGCGTCGATTTCGAAGTGCTGCCGGCCGTCATCGACGCGGCCGCCGCGCTGACCGACGCGCCCAGCCTTGTGCACGAGAATTGGTCGAACAACCTTTTCATCGAGCGCGTGTTCCAAGACGGCGATATCGACGCGGTGGCGCGCACGGCCGACGTCGTCGTGCGCCGGAACTATCGCATGCATCGGCACGTCGCGGTTCCGCTCGAGGGGCGCGCGGTGCTGGCCTATCGCGACCACCGCCTGGACGAGCTCGTGGTCTATACCTCGACGCAAGTCCCGCACATCATCCGGCTGGGATTGTCCGAGGTGCTCGGGCTCGACGAGCGTCGGATTCGCGTCATCGCGCCCGACGTGGGCGGCGGTTTCGGCTCGAAGGCGCGACTGTCGCCGGAAGAGGCGGCGATCGCCGCGCTTGCGCTCGAGGTCGATCACCCCGTGCGCTGGGTAGAGGATCGCGGCGAACATTTCCTGGCGTCGACCCATACCCGCGATCACCAATATCGTGTCGCGGCATATGCCGACAACCGCGGCCGACTGCTGGGGATCGACGTCGAGTTGATCGTCGACGGCGGCGCCTATGCGATGTGGCCGAACGGGCCGTTTCTGGAGACCGGAATGGCCGCGCGCAATCTTCCGGGGCCCTACGACATCCGCCACTACCGGGTGAAGACCTACACCGTCGCTACCAATAAATCGCCGATCGGTCCTTATCGCGGCGTCGGCCGGCCGGGCGCCTGTTTCGCCATCGAGCGCACCATCGACGAAGTGGCGCGCGCGGTCGGGCGCGATGCGGCGGAGCTGCGCATGGAAAACATGGTCACGTCCGCGCAGATGCCTTACACCACGATCGCCAACCTCAAATTCGACAACGGCGACTATCCCGCCGCGGTCAGACTTTGCGCCGACGCCATCGACCTTCCCGCGGTGCGCGCCCGGCAAAGACAGGGCGAACCCGATGGCCGGCTCATCGGCGTGGGCTTTGCCTGCTATTCGGAACAGACCGGCCACGGCTGCGGCGAATGGGTCAGCCGCGGCAGTCCGTTCATTCCGGGCTACGAAAGCTGCACCGCGCAACTCATGCCGGACGGCACGCTCATCCTGTCGGTGGGAATTCAGTCGCACGGGCAGGGTCTGGAGACGACGCTCGCCCAGATCGCGCACGAGGAGCTCGGCATCGATCCCGCGAAGATATCGGTGCGCCACGGCGACACCGCGCTGTCTCCCTTCGGGATGGGAACGATCGCCTCGCGCAGCATCGTCATGGCCGGCGGCGCGGTCGCCCATACCACTCGTCTGCTGCGAGAAAAAATTGTGAAGATCGGAGCGCACTTGCTGCAATGCGACCCCGACGACGCGCGTTGCGCCGGCGGCAAGGTCGTCGCCGGCAGCGGCGCCGTCGGCATCGAGGAGGTGGCCCGCGTCGCCCATTTGCGGATGGAGGCTTTGCCGCGCGGGGTGGAACCGCTCCTGAGCGTCACCTCGACCTACCAGCCCGGCATCGACACCGGGGTCTATTCATACGCTACCCACGGCGCGGTGGTGGCGGTCGATCCGGCGACCGGCATGATCGAGCTCATCGATTTCGCGGTCGCGGAAGATTGCGGAACCATGATCAATCCGATGATCGTCGAGGGCCAAGTGCGCGGCGGCGTCGTGCAAGGCATCGGCACCGCGCTCTATGAAGAGATTCCCTACGACGAGCAGGGCCAGCCGCTCGCCGCCACGCTCGCCGATTATCTCGTACCCTGCGCCGCGGAATTGCCGGCGATCAAGATCGTGCACATGCATACGCCCACGCCGCATACCGAATATGGCGTCAAGGGAATGGGCGAGGGCGGCGCCATCGCGCCGCCGGCGGCGATCGCCAACGCGGTGCGCGATGCGCTCGCCCCGTTAGGCGCCGAAGTCAACGAGACCCCGCTGACGCCGCGACGGGTGCTGGCGGCGATCCGTCAAGCGCAAGCGTCGCAAGCGTCGCAAGCGCCGTCGGGTGGCCGTGGGGACATACGCCCGTCTTCGCCAACCCACGGGCTGCCCTAGAGAGACTCGCGCGCGCGGACGCCGAGCGTGCGGAAAGGACGACCGACGTGACGATCGGCAGACTGGATGTCTGGGGCTGCCTCCTCGCTGCGCTCGCCGTGAATTTTCTCGCGGCCGCGCCGGTGGGCGTCGCGGGCG
>VAZL01000710.1:2530-6269 GCA_005883445.1 Alphaproteobacteria bacterium
CTGATCCCGCATCTGGAGAAGAAGCTGGGCGCCAAGATGCTGCCGACCAACGAGCCCGGCGCCGGCGGACTGATCGCCATCAACCGTACGCTCCACGCGCCTCCCGACGGATTGACGATCCTGCTCGTCGGCGGGGAGACCTTGGTGACGGCGCAGCTCTATGACGCACCCGGCGTCAATTATGACGTCCGCAAGCTTACCTGGCTCGGCCGGGTGAGCAGCGAGGCGAAGGTGGCGCTCCTCGGGCCCCGGTCCCCTTACGACACTGTCTTCGACCTGGTGAAGAGCCAGAGGCCGGTCACCTGGGCAGGTTCCAGCAAGATCGACGGCAATGCCGATTTCACCGCCATCATGGCCTACGCGCTCGGTATGAAGAGCAAGATCATTACCGGCTACAAGGGCACCGGCGACATGAACCTTGCGATCCAAAGGGGAGAGGTGGACGGACGCATCGTGTCCGAAGAATCCGCCGCGCTCTACGGTCCGAGCAATGGCATGCGGGTCGTGGCCGTGCTCGCGCGCAAGCGCCTCGAGCAATTCCCCGCTGCGCCGACCCTGTTCGAGGCGGCGGAGCTTGGCCCGGCACAGGCGCGCTTGATCGACTGGCGCGCCGGCATCGCCGGCCTCGGCCGATTGATGATGGTTACGCCGGGCACGCCGCAGGATCGCCTCGATCTGCTCCGACACGCCTTCGCAGAGGTCATCCGCGATGGCGGATTCATCGCTGAGGTCAAGAAGCTCGGTCTCTCGGCCAACCACGCCGGTGCCGAGGAGGTTCGCGCGGCGATCGAACAGGCGATGACCATGCTCGACCAAGAGGGCCTCGCCCAGGTGCGCAACGTTGCGCTTGAGCGCTATTATCAGTAAGGCCACAGTATCGCGCGGAGAGGACAATGTTCGCGAAGCTCAATCATCTTGCCATCACGAGCGACCACTACACGCTGCTCGGCATGTTCTATCGGGCGGTCTTCGGACTGAAGTCGTCGGGCGACACCGCGCGTGAGATCGGCGCGATTTCGGTCGGCGACGGCTACCTCGGCATGACGCTGATCCCCCGCCGCGGCGGGCGCAAGGCGGGCCTCGACCATTTCGGCATCGAAGTGGAGGATCTCGATAAGGTCCGCAGCAAGGTCGCCAAGAAATATCCCGACATCGAGATCGTGAAGCGGCCGGGCAACCGGCCGTTTGCGAGTTACAGCGCGCACGACCCCGCGGGCAACTATTTCGACCTGTCGCAGCCCGGTCACGAAAATCTTCAGTCATTTCGCGCTGCGCGCGCGCGAGGCGGAGCGCATCGCCAATTTCTACGCGGACGTGTTCGAGCTCGAAGCCCGCAACATTCCGACCGAAGACGGTGGTTACCATCTCACTGATGGCCGCGTCACCATGGCAATCGTGCTGTGGAAGATTTCCTCCTTCAACGGCGCCGGCATCGAACAGCCGGCAATGGATCACATCGGTTTTCGCGTACCCGAGGTCGATGGCTTCAAGGCTCATCTCGACAAGGTCGCAAAGGCCAACATCTGCCTCGCGCCCAAACCCATCGATTTCGATTCCGAAGGTGCGGCGCGCTTGGCATTGTTGAGGAAATGTCCGCTGGGCCACCTTCAGCTCGCTGATCCGGACGGCACGCTGATCGACGTCGAGGCGGACCACTGATCGGGCGGCGGCGTCGACGATCGCGGCGGCATGCCGCCGACAGGAATCACCTTCGATCGCGGCCGTGCAGGAGACCACCCTCGGGACGATGAGAGGAACGCAATCATGCTGTCCGAAGCCGATCGCAAGAAGGCCGCCGACATTCTGATGAGCGCGGAAAAGGAGCGCAAACAGGCGGTTCAGCTATCCAAGACCTGGCCGGATCTCACCATCGAGGACGCCTATGCCATCTCCACCGAAGTGGCCAAGCGCAAGATCGCCAGCGGCGCCAAGCTGATCGGCCACAAGGTCGGGCTGACCTCCAAGGCGATGCAGCGCTCCTCCCAGATCGACGAGCCGGATTACGGGCACCTCCTCGACTACATGATGATCGCGGATGGCCATGGGCAAGCCGCTGAAGGGGCCGGGCGTCGGTCTCGCCGAGGTGCTGCGCGCGACCGAATACGTCGTTCCCGCGATCGAGATCGTCGATGCGCGCCTGCAGGACCCGCGCAAGATTTTCGACACGGTCGCCGACAATGGGGCGGCGGCCGGCATCGTCGTCGGTGGTCGGCCGGTCGGGCCGCTCGACGTCGACCTGCGCTGGGTCGGCGGCATCATGTACAAGAATTCCGAGATCGAGGAGACCGGCGTTGCCGCCGGCGTGCTCGGTCATCCCGCGCTCGGCGCCATCGCCGTGCAGTTCGTGTAACGACAGAAAGATCGATGCTGCGGGCAACGCCGAGCGTTTTGGTCGCGCTGATTGCGCTAGCGTGTGGGATCTCCGTCGCCCGCGCGGCGGACTATCCCACGCGGCCGATTACCCTTGTCGTCGCCTTCACGCCGGGCGGGGCAAGCGACGTGCTCGGGCGCATCCTCGGCCGCAAGCTCGAGCAAATCCTCGGCCAGCCGCTCGTCATCGATAACCGGCCGGGGGCCGGCGGCAACGTCGCAGCGGAGGCCGTCGCCCATGCGGCGCCCGACGGCTACACGCTGTTCAACGGCAACAACGCCATCCTCGCCACCAACGCGGCGCTCTACAAGAAAATCAATTTCGACCCGGAAGCGGATTTTGCCCCGATCGGCCTGATCGGATCGCAGGCCAATATCCTGGTGGTCAACCCGGCGCTGCCGGCGAAATCCATGGGCGAGCTGATCGCGCTCGCCAAGGCCAATCCGGGCAAGCTCAATTTTGCCTCCTCCGGCCACGGCTTGGCCGCGCATCTCGCCGGCGAGCTGTTCAAGGCCGAGGCCAAGATCGACATCGTCCACGTGCCCTATAAGGGCGCGGCCCCGGCGTTGCAGGACGTGATCGCCGGGCACGTGCAGATGATGTTTGCCACCGCCTCGTCCGTGGTGCCTCATATCCGGGACGGGAAAGTGCGACCGCTTGCGGTCGCGACCCTCAAGCGGACCGCGGTCTTGCCCGATATTCCGACCATCGACGAGCTCGGGATCAAGAATTTCGACGCCACCACCTGGCACGGCCTGGTGGCGCCCGCGCACACGCCGAAAGACGTGATCGTCACGCTCAATCGCGCGCTCGCGGCTGCAGTCGGAAATTCCCAAATGGGCCGCGATCATCAAGGCTTCGGGCGCGAAGCTGGACTGAGGGGTTGAGCGGAGACTTCGGACGCAATGAATACAGTGGAAAGGCAGACGTTCGCCCGCAACGTCCGCCGCCTGGGTCATCTCGATCTCCCCGGGGCGGGGCAGGTCACGGTCCGCGGCTCCCATGCCTATGTCGGGCACATCCCCAACGCGGATCATCTCGGCACGTCGATCATCGATATCGGCGATCCGCGCCAGCCGCGCGTCGTCGCCACCGTCACGCTCGACGACCACGACTCGCACAGCCACAAGGTGCGCGTCGCAGGCGACATCATGATCGTCAACCACGAGCGCAACATGAGCAAGATCGGCCGCCGCGCCGAGCAGCTGCCGGCCGCGCGCCGCGCGCTCGCCGAAGCGCTCAAGCGCGAGCCCACGCGCGAGGAAATCGCCGCGAAGATGAGCGTGACCGAAAACGACTTGGCGCTGCTCGAGGCGTTCGAGCAGCGCGGCTATGACAACGGCGGTTTCAAGATCTACGACGTGTCCG